>JBCCNY010000001.1:0-37742 GCA_039025595.1 Pseudomonadota bacterium
CAACGCCGTCTTCACATCATCTTCGGACAGCGCGCCCTGCTTCGTCAGCCGGTCGAAGACGCCAGAGAGGCGTTCGGATAGATTTTCAAACATGCCTCGGCCTCCTTCACCGGTTGCGGTCATGTCCTCCCAACATAGGGACGACGGCTCAAACGATAAACGCCCCCACGGGCGAAACTCGCTGGTGGGGGGCGATCCCGGGTCAGTGCCCAAGGGACCGGAAGAACACACGCCTTCCGAAGTATGGTGCCGCGCTTAAGCTTCTGATCCGGTTAAGTCAAGCCGGACGGAGGGCTGACGGACGCAACCGGCTTAGCAACACCCATCGAAAACTCCAAAACCGCCTTAATAACGCCCGATTGAGCTTGGATGTTTCGGCGTCGCACAATCATAGAGGGGTCTCAAAGACATGCTACGCAACGCCTATCATTTGCTTTTGGGGCTCCTAGCTCTGCCATTTCTCTTTTTGTTGCAGTTCAGAACGATGTGGGCTTTCACAAAAAGCCTTTTCGACGGGTTGACCGATGTCTCACTGAGCGAGCCGGAACATCATGAGAAAATCGCATATGATACGGTGGACGCCACCCCATCTATGAAACAGAGATTTGCCGTCGCGGAACTCTGCCAGTCGTTGATTGAGGCTGAAGATTGGGTGGGGCTTTCAGAGAAGCTGACGCATTGGGATCAAACGCGGGAGAAGAGCGATGCCGGTTATGCGCTCGCCTCAACCGCGCGCGACACCGTTCTGAATTGTATGGCCGAGGCGGTTGTGGAGGGTCATACCTGTCACCCCGATCCGATCCTTATCTTTGCGGATGAAACCGTGGAGTTCATGGAGACACTCGTTGAAAAACACCCAGAGTGTTACCCGCTTTTGGCACTTGCCGCAGATATGCGCTGTTATCAGGGATGGGTGTCGCGCGGGGCGGATTATTCGCAATATGTCACGGATGATGGCTGGTTTGGTATGGCGCAGCACTTTGCCAAAGCTCAGGCTTTGCTTGATACCCATGATCCTGTCGCCATGAACGCCCCGCTTCTGGCCGCGGTCAGACACAAGCTTTTGGCATTTATGCCGGATGCGGATAAGCATGTCGGTCTATTCTATGAGCAATGGAGCGATCTTGATCTCGTGGATCAGGAACCGCACGCCAAGCATGCCATAATGATGCTCCCTCGCTGGTTCGGCTCTGAACAGACACTGGAGATTGAAGCCCAGAAAGCGGCCATACGGACAGCCGAAGTGACAGGAGATGCGGCGTATTTCAGCATGTATCGACGTGCGTTCGACGCCTGGGACCCAAGTATATTGAACCTTGATACGCAGGCGCTTGGTCTGGGGGCGCATGATCTCATCACACTGCGCAACGACGATCCGGCTGTGGTCGCGGAAGTCATTCAGAAAATGCTGTGGTGGACCGCCATCGGGTCAGATCGGGATTACAGCAAAAGTGAACGTGAGATCTGGTCTGGTCTGGCTGCCGAAATTGATGAGATTCGACGCGATATCACCATGAACCGTCTTTTGGCAATTTGTCCCGCTGCATGGGAGGGTGGAGTCGAAGACGCGCTTGATACGTTGTCGTTCTTTATTCAAGACGACATCAAAGCCGGTTCAACATTCAGACTTGGGAAAACCGGCTTTGAGATCTTTCCGCACGCCTCCGGTCAAATGGCTCGTCCTGCTTGAAAAGGGACCTTTCAGCAAGCTCGGACGTTTTCGCTTTAACCAATTGACTGACGCTCTTAAACCATGACGCATTGTGGTTAAAACGAACCTGCCGGACTAAGCTATGGATGCGTCTTCCGCCCATCAAGACACGCTGCCTGTGACCTCAGATCAGATGCTGGACAGGCTGCGCGCGGCAGGCCTTGCATTTGAGTACTATGAGCATGCCGTGCTGCGGACGGTGGAGGATGCCAAACGCATTCAGGGCAGCGTCCTGCCGATGGAGGCGGGGCATATTGACGTCAAGAACTTCTATCTGCGCGACCGCAAAAAGCGGAATTACCTCGTTGTGCTGGAACAGGACCGGACAATCGATCTAAAAGCTCTCGGGGCGCAGATCGGTGCGGGTAGTGTCTCGTTCGGCTCCCCCGAACGGCTGATGGAGTATCTCGGCGTGCGGCCCGGTGCGGTGACGCCGCTGGCAATGGTCACCGGGGCGGCCAAAGGTGTTCGCCTTTACATGGACCGGGCTGTTGAGCGCGCTGCGCATATCCATGTGCACCCGCTGGTCAATGACCGCACAGTGACCTTGCGCAGTTGCGATCTGCTGTCACTTTTGAAGACGTGGGGCGCAACGCCCGTATGGCTTGATCTTTAGTCCGCCGCATCCGACCGCTGTGAAAGATCAACCTTCCGGTTGAATATTGCAGTTGCGGCGAAAAGGATGATTTTTAGATTTTCAACTTCGGATAGATGGAAAAATAATACAATAAAAACAAGGGCTTGAACTTCTATTCGGGTGCCTTGACTCAGCCCTGACCAATGCCTAGCACTGTCGCAACGGTTTCGGAGAGGATTGTGGGTGGCGAAGACCCTGACGACCGGTTGAGCGATCTGGACAGACGCATCGCCGCGCTGAAGGACAAGGACGCGCCCCCGCCGCATCAAGAGAGCCATTACAGTCAGGCGCAACTCGCTTGGCGCATGGTGATCGAACTTGTGGCAGGTCTTGGGATCGGGTTTGGCATGGGATACGGGCTGGACAGCCTGTTCGGGACACTCCCGATCTTCCTTGTCATATTTACATTTCTGGGTCTTGCGGCAGGGATCAAAACAATGATCGCCACGTCCAAAGAGGTCCATGCCAAGAGCGATGCCGCCGCGCGCGAGCGTGGCGATACGAACGAAGAGGGGTAGCATGGCGAGTGAAGCAGCAGAGGGCGGCGGTCTGAAAATCGCACCTATGGACCAGTTCATCGTCAAGCCGCTTTTCGGTGGTGATACGATATCTTGGTTCACGCTGACGAATGCCACCCTTTGGATGGCGATTGCAGTTCTCTGCGTGATCCTTTTGATGGTCATGGGCACGCGCAACCGCGCGATGGTGCCGACCCGCGCTCAGTCCGTAAGTGAAATGATCTACGGCTTCGTGCGCAAGATGGTGGAAGACGTCGCTGGCAAGGACGGACTCGTTTACTTCCCTTATATCATCACGCTGTTCATGTTCATCCTGCTAGCGAATGTTCTGGCGCTGATCCCAATGTCGTTTTCGGCAACCTCGCATATAGCGGTCACCGCGGTGATGGGTTTTTCGGTCTTCTTCACGGTCACCGCAATCGGCTTCATCAAGAACGGCACCGGCTTCCTGTCACTGTTTTGGGTGTCTTCTGCGCCGCTGGCGCTTCGCCCGATCCTTGCGGTCATCGAGCTTATTTCATACTTCGTGCGCCCCGTGAGCCACTCGGTTCGTCTGGCTGGCGCGATCATGGCGGGGCACGCCGTGGTCAAAGTGTTTGCTGGCTTTGCGGCCGTAGCCGCCGTCGCACCGCTGGCTATTGGCGGGATGGTTGCGATCTATGCGCTCGAACTGCTCGTGGCCTGCATCCAGGCTTACGTATTTACCATTCTGACATGCGTCTATCTGAAAGACGCGCTTCATCCACATCACTGATCAAACGTCACGTATGACATACGTCCAACTGTAAGGAGTTAGGGACATGGAAGGCGATATCGCACAAATGGGTCAATTCATCGGCGCAGGCCTGGCAGCCATCGGTTCAGGTGCCGCTGCGATCGGTGTGGGCCACGTTGCTGGCAACTTCCTCGCTGGCGCATTGCGCAACCCGTCGGCGGCTGGCGCCCAAACGGCAACCCTTTTCATTGGCATCGCGTTTGCCGAAGCTCTGGGCATCTTCTCGTTCCTAGTTGCTCTACTATTGATGTTCGCTGTCTAGGACAGTCTGTTGTTTATCCTTGCCACAGGTGTAGCGGCCACGCCGCGCCTGTATGATTGCTAAGGGAAGGAGACGCTTATGGCAGAAGAACCAATTACCCAAGAGCTTGCCGGGGCCTGTGTTGACGCGAGCGGCGGTGCCATTGGCATGCCACAACTATGCCCTGGGTGGTTTTCCAACCAGATCTTCTGGCTGGTGGTCACGCTGGTCGTGGTCTTCCTGATCTTGTCGCGTATCGCCCTACCGCGGATCGCGGGTATTCTGGCGGAGCGCCAAGGGACGATCACCAACGATCTGGCCGCGGCTGAGGATTTCAAGGCGAAGGCCGAGGCAGCCGAAGAGGCCTATCAGAAGGCCCTTGCCGATGCGCGGGCCGAAGCGCAAGCGATCATCACGCAGACAAAAGCGGAGATCAAAGCCGAGCTGGAGGCCGCGACGAAGAAAGCGGACGCTGAAATCTCGGCGCGAACCGCCGATAGTGAAGCCAAGATCGCCGAGATCCGCGAAGGCGCCCTTGAGAGTATCAAGGCAGTGTCCAAAGACACGGCAAAGGAACTCGTCGGAGCGATGGGCGTGAAAGCCGAGGCGCGCGCCGTCACTGCCGCGGTTAATGCGCGGCTGAAAGGGTAGCCCAATGATGCGACTGACACTCATCACAACAGGCGCCGCGCTGGGCGCAAGCCCGGCCCTCGCGGCGAGCGGGCCCTTCTTTTCGCTGGGCAACAGCGATTTCGTCGTTACGATTGCCTTCCTGCTCTTCATAGGGGTTCTGATCGCTTTGAAAGTGCCGGGTACGCTCGCGGGCATGTTGGACAAACGGGCCGATGGCATCAAATCTGAACTCGACGAAGCGCAGGCCCTGCGAGAAGAGGCCAAGACGCTTTTGGCGAGCTATGAACGCAAGAAAAAAGAAGTGCAGGAGCAAGCGGACCGGATCGTTGCTCAGGCCAAAGTAGAGGCGCAGGAGGCAGCGGAGGCCGCTAAGAGCGATTTGGAGGCCGCCATTTCACGACGTGTCAAGGCGGCGGAGGATCAGATCGCTTCGGCGGAAGCTGGGGCCGTGAAAGAGGTCCGCGATCGGGCGATTGCAACCGCGGTGGATGTAGCCAAAGAGTTGGTCGCCGAAGGCCTGACAGACGCGCAGCGCTCGGATTTGATCGCAACTTCGATCGGTGAGGTTGAAACAAAACTGCACTGAGCAACGAACAGTTTCTAGGACGCCCTATCTCCGAGAACTGTGTGGCATCCCAAGCGAAAACTGGAGGGGGCCGTTTAATCGGCCCCTCACACAGCCCTGCCACGTTTTCTGGGATGATGTGGCCCGTTGCAAGGCCGCGCATTCGAACTTCTTCGGACGATATAGACGAACCGTTTCGAATCGGTCAACGCCCATGATTCGTTTTGTAGTAGAAAACCGCGTTTTCTGACAAAAACAACGTATGCGGTCCGATTGCGGGCCGATACGGAAACGGCTTGAGGCGCTATTTCAGGAAGGCTAGATCTCGGGGATAGGAGAGAGATGCGATGAGCTTCAATACGTTTGGCCGTTTGTTCCGCGTCACGACGTGGGGCGAAAGCCATGGGCCAGCGCTTGGTGCGACGGTGGATGGCTGTCCGCCGGGCATCCCCGTGGACGAGGCCTATTTACAGACGTTTCTGGATCGGCGCCGCCCTGGTCAAAGCAAGCATACAACGCAGCGCAAAGAGGCGGATGCGGTGCGCATTCTCTCGGGTGTGTTTGAGGGGAAAACGACCGGGACACCGATCCAGTTGATGATCGAGAACACCGATCAGCGCAGCAAGGATTACGGTGACATTGCCCACACTTTTCGGCCGGGTCATGCGGATATCACCTATCACCAGAAATACGGGCTTCGGGATTACCGGGGTGGGGGGAGATCTTCTGCACGCGAAACAGCAGCTCGGGTTGCCGCCAGCGGCGTCGCTCAGGCCGCGCTGCGCGCTTTAGCACCGGATATCGAGATCCGGGGGTATATGACGCGGATGGGAAAGATGGAGATCGATCGCAAAGCGATGGACTGGGCAGAGATCGATCGTAACGATTTTTTCCTGCCCGATGCCGGTGCTGTCGCACATTGGGAGAGTTATCTGCAATCCATCCGGAAGGCGCAGACATCAGTCGGGGCAGAGATTGAGGTGGTATGCCGTGGCGCGCCTGCCGGACTTGGTGCGCCGATTTACGGCAAGCTCGATACGGATCTGGCCGCGGCGATGATGTCAATCAATGCGGTTAAGGGCGTGGAAATCGGTGAAGGCATGGAGGCGGCCCGGCTGACCGGCACAGACAATGCCGACGAGATATTCATGGGAGAGAACGGACCCGAATATGGCTCGAACCATGCCGGTGGCATCTTGGGCGGTATCTCGACGGGTCAACAGATCGTGGTGCGGTTTGCGGTGAAACCGACCTCATCCATCCTGACGCCACGCCGCTCGATCCGAATGGATGGATCCGCGACCGAGGTGATCACCAAAGGCCGTCATGACCCTTGCGTGGGAATCCGCGCCGTGCCGGTGGGCGAAGCGATGATGGCCTGCGTCATCCTCGATCACCTGCTGATGCATAGAGGCCAGGTGGGCGAAGGTTTGCCCGGACAGATCGGACCGGGCACGGGTTGAACCCGGGTGGCCTCCGGCGGGGATACTTTTGGCAAGAAGAAGGCCGGCTTTATTTTGATGTGCTTTGTCGCGACATCTGCACGGCGAGGATGCCCGCGGTGACAATCAGAACGCCCGCCGCATCCCAACCCCCCAACTCTTCGCCCAGGATTATTGCGGCGATCGCCACGCCGAAGAATGGGTTCAGGAAATGAAACGTGGCCGCGCGTGTGGCACCGATCCTATTGACGAGTGCAAACCAGACCAGGGTCGCCGCGAGTCCGGGGACGAGCGTTGTATAGGCAAAGGCGGCCCCCAACTTCCAGGACCAGTTGATCACAAGCGGTTCGGTTGCAAGACCCACGGTGGCGAGGGCTAGGCTGCCGATCAGCATCTGCAACCCGACGATCATCAACAGATTGCCGCCGGATGTCGCGCCGCGCACGGTCAGCGTCGCCACGGTCAACGCCAGGACGCCCATTATGCAAAGGATTAGGCCGTATGTATCCGCGCCACCCTCTAGCCGAGTGCCCATTATCACGGCAACGCCCGACATGCCGCTGAGCAGGCCGACAAAGCCAAGTAATCCTATCTGCTCCTTCATGAAAGTGGCGCCGGCCAGTCCAACCAGCAAAGGCATGGAAGAGGCGATAATCGCCGCCAAGGACGCCTCTATTGTCTGCATGGCTACGAAGTTCAGCCCGAGATAGAGCGCGTTCTGGCAAAGCCCGAACAGAACCGTCGCGCGCCATTGCGCAGGGCTCAGGCGCCAGCTCTGACCCAGCCCGCGTGCGATCGCGACGCCAAGCACACCCGAAATAAGAAAACGCAGCGCCAGCGCCGTGAGCGGCGGCGCATCTGCCACAATGATACGCGCCGAGGTGAAGGCGCTCGACCACATCGCGACAAAGGCCAGCCCCATCAGGATTGCCCGAATATCCATACGCTCCCTCTAACGCAAAAGGGCCGCCGAAACGGCGACCCCTCGCGGCTTTGAGTGACAGCGGTATCAGCCGTTGACGCTGTCCTTCAAGGCTTTTGCGATGGTCATCTTAACAACCTTGTCCGCGTCTTTTTTGATTTGCTCGCCTGTCGCGGGATTGCGAACCATACGCGCGGGTCTTTCACGGCAGTAAATCTTGCCGACGCCTGGCAAAGTGACAGCGCCGCCACCAGCCACTTCGCGTGTGATGATGCTGATCACGGCGTCTAGCGCGCCATTCGCTGTTTTCTTATCGCTGCCCATCTCGTCGGCCAATGCCGAAACCAGCTGCGTTTTGGTCATAGGTTTTGCCATTTCAGGTCTCCTTCAGCTGCCCGTGTCTTGGGCCTCGTAGCGGAGATGTAACTGCATATTGTGGTCTTGCACAACAAATAGTGTAACAAAATAAGGTTTTTTCGCTCTTCTGAGTGGGGATTATGGCTGTTCCAACACGGAATTCGCTCTAAAGCGGCACTCGGAATGCGTGCGTTAAGAAATGATTCGCCAACGAGTGGTGGTTGATTCCCTTGCCGCAAACCTATTTCCATGACGTCTTCGGAGAAAATTTGTCAGCATACTTTCGCTTTGGATCGCATGATTTCATGATTTTCGTTCATGGTTTTCCGGTGTCATAAGAGATGGCGGCAGCGGATCTGCGATTGTGGCCAAACTTGTCGCTTCTTTCGTTGGGCCAAGCGCGTTGAGGTGCAGCGAACGACTGCCGCGCGGAAATTACGAGAGGATACGTGCGCTTGGTTGACACGATTGAGAGAGCCCAGCAATCTGATGCAGATTGTCAGGGATGCGGCATGGATTACCAAACAGTCGAAGCGGATAAATTTGGCGCCTCCTTAAGAGGTATCGGTTTAAATCTTTTGGTGCGCGATGTTTTGGCAGAGGCGTCTTTTCTCAAAGAGATCTTTGGCATGGAAGCTTTTCAACCTTCCGACGATTTTGCGATCATGACTTATGGTGCAGCGGTTTTTCAATTGCATGCGGATGGCACGTATCATTCCAATCCGTTGCTGTCGCTTGTGCCTGAGGCAGGCGCGCGTGGCGGAGGTGCCGAAATTCGACTTTATGACACAGATCCAGATGCGGCGACCCTACGGGCTGAACACTACGGCGCAACAGTATTGCAAGCGCCAAGCGACAAGCCGCATGGTTTGCGCGAAGCTTACATCCTGTGCGACAATGGCTACGCCTGGGTCGCCTCTCGGCCGCTTTGATCCATGAACTGTCTTCTCTCATTCGGGCACGGCTATTCCGCGCAGGCGCTCACACGGTTGTTGCTGCCGAAGGGCTGGCAAGTTATCGGCACGACACGCTCTGCAGAAAAAGCCGCCCGATTGGTCGGGTCGGGGGTCGAGACCATTGTCTGGCCGGGTGGCGTTTCTACTGAAACTCTGTCCGATGCAATGGGACGCGCCACGCATCTGCTGATCTCTGCCGGACCGGAGGGGGAGGGTGGTGACCCAGTGCTGGCGCGGCTTACGCCCGACATCACGAAAATGGCCGGACAACTGAGATGGGCGGGGTATCTCTCAACAACCGGTGTCTATGGTGACCACAAGGGCGCATGGGTCGATGAAAGTACGCCGCTTAATCCAGCAACGGCGCGGGGCCAATTACGCGTGGACGCAGAGGCCGCCTGGGCCGCGATCGCCGAACTTCCGCTTCATGTTTTTCGTCTTGCGGGCATTTATGGCCCGGGTCGTGGTCCCTTCGCGAAAGTACGGTCTGGTACCGCGCGGCGCATCATTAAGCCGGGTCAGGTGTTCAGCCGCATCCATGTGGCGGATATCGCTCAGGTGCTTGCGGCTTCTATCGACCGACCAAATCCAGGCGCGATATACAATGTTTGCGATAATCTGCCCGCGCCGCCGGAGGATGTGATTGGCTACGCTGCGGAATTGCTGGGTCTGCCGTTACCGCCTGCGACCGATTTCGAGTCAGCCGACATGACCGAGATGGCACGCAGCTTTTATGCTGAGTCCAAACGTACGGATAATCGGCGTCTGGCAGAAGAGTTGGGTGTTGAGCTACTTTATCCTGATTACAAAAGCGGCCTTGAGGCGCTGTTGAAGGCTGAGAGCGTCTGACCTGAGGTTTCTTTGAGTATTTTTGGCAAGGTGAAGAGGAGTGATCCGTCGTGATCTTGCATCAAATACTCCCGTCGGAGGCGTTTCGGACTTGGAGCGTTTCAAGCGTTTTCGCGCAAGACGTGACCGGCAAGGTAAAGCGAGCCGCAGATGAGAATTCGGGCCTTGGGGGTGTGTGCGGCCAGACGGGACAGGGCCTCGGACGCGCTTTCGGCGGTCTCCGCCATCATACCGCAGGCGCGCGCGGCTGTTGCTGTGGCTTCAGCGGTCAGAGTGTTGGCTTCGCCCGGTATTGACAGGGCCGTCAACCCTTCTGTGACCGACGCCAGAGGAGACAGATAGCCTGAGACATCTTTCGTGTTCAGCATTCCGCAAACAAGGAACGTCTGGCGTGGCGGAAGCCCTGCAAGATGATTTGCCAGAGCGGTCCCTGCCGCCGGGTTGTGACCGCCATCAAGCCAAATCTCGGCCTCCGGTGCGACATCCACCAAGGGGCCAACGCGCAGCCTCTGCATCCGGGCTGGCCATTCCGCGCGACTGACCGCCGCCTCAAGGGCCGTGTCCCCCTGATCCAGATGGCGCAGGGCGCAGAGCGCGGCGCCTGCATTCTGGATTTGATGTGCGCCCGGCAGGTTTGGCAATGGCAGATCTCTCAGTCCCGTTTCATCTTGATAGATCAACCGTTCACGCTCGGTGGTGACATGCCAGTGCTGGCCATAGGCTAGCAACCGGCTGCCGATCCGCGCGGCCTGCGCTTCCATCACATCCATAGCAGCATCTTCCTGAGCGCCGACCACGCAAACCACGCCGGGTTTGAGAATACCAGCCTTCTCGGCTGCAATTTCGGGCAGTGTATCGCCAAGAAATTGCTGATGATCCAAAGAGACTGGTGTTATCATTGTCAAAGCGGGCGTTTCGATCACGTTGGTAGCATCCAGCCGACCGCCCAAACCGACCTCCAGCAAGGTAAAATCGGCCACGCTGCGTGACATGGCCAGGAGAGCGGCGCAGGTCGTGATCTCGAAATAGGTGATCGGCGCGTCACCGTTGGCGGCATAGCATTCATCCAGCACAGCAGTCAGATCGGGCTCTGAAATCAACGAACCCGCGATCCGGATGCGTTCGTGAAACCGGGCCAGATGGGGTGACGTATAGGCATGGCAGCTTCGGCCTGCGCCCTCGAGCCCTGCGCGCAGCATCGCCAGGGTTGAGCCTTTGCCATTCGTGCCTGCGATATGAATGACGGGTGGAAGCTTGTGCTGGGGATCGCCCAGAATATCGAGCAATCGCCACACGCGATCCAGCGTAAGGTCGATGATTTTTGGGTGAAGTGACATCATCCTCTCGAGGATGAGGTCGGAGCCCTGCGCCGTCATCCGTGCTCTGATGCCTGATCCAGTTTCGCTGCGGTAGACGGTGTTTCCCCCCCGGGGGCGTCGGAACCTTTCGCAACGGTCTCAGTTTTGGGCTCGGGCGGCGGTAAATCACCCATTACAGCCGGTGGCAGATCCAGCAGCATGCGCGTGATCGTAATCAATTCATCGCGCAGCGCGCTGCGGGGTGTCACGCGATCGAGCATACCGTGATCAAGAAGATACTCCGCCCTCTGGAAACCCTCTGGTAATTTCTCCCGGATGGTTTGTTCGATCACCCGGGGGCCTGCAAAACAGATCAACGCACCCGGTTCCGCGATATGTATGTCGCCGAGCATCGCATAAGAGGCCGTCACACCTCCTGTCGTGGGATGGGTCAAAACCACGATATATGGCAAGCCCGCCTCTTTCAGCATCTGGACCGCGACCGTTGTCCGCGGCATTTGCATCAGGCTGAGGATGCCCTCTTGCATACGCGCGCCGCCGGCGGCCGAAAACAGTATGAGCGGGCGCTTAAGGCGCACAGCCTCCTGGCAGGCTGCAATGATCGCATTGCCCACATACATGCCCATGGACCCGCCCATGAAAGAGAAGTCTTGGGCCGCAGCAACGATTGGCGTACGCCCGATCTCGCCAGTGGCGACCAGCATGGCCTCCTGTTCGCCGGACGCCTTTTGTGCCGTCTTCATCCGGTCGGGATAACGTTTTTGGTCGCGAAACTGGAGCGGGTCGGCGAGTGGGGCGGGGACATCCACTTCGGCGAAGATACCGCCATCGAAGAGGGTGGTGAACCGATCCCGCGCCATCAGCGTCATGTGATGACCGCACGAGGTACACACATTAAGGTTTTCGCGCAATTCGCGGTGGAATAGCATTGTCCCGCAACTGTCGCATTTCGTCCATAGGTTTTCCGGGATTTCGCGGCGAGAGAAGATCGAGTTTATCCGGGGGCGGACGTAATTCGTGATCCAGTTCATCGCAGCCGCGGCTTTCTCTTCGGGTTGAACGCAGCGACCCGGACGCACCGAAGACGCAGTATGTTGGAGTTAAAGCTGTCAAAGGAAAATTGCAATTGCTGAGCGAAAAAGGCCTCAGCGCCTAATGGCAAGCCGAGCGGTGAGCCAACTGAGGAAAAGTACCATCAAATCGATCGGCGCCCATATCCACACGGCATCCGTGTCATCGAGGCCAAACGGATAGGTATAGAGGGCCAGACCATCGAAATTCCCCTCTGGCGCGATCAGCAGAATGGCCGCGACATTGTTTATGAAGTGCATTGCAACAGCAGGGCCAAGCGTTCCGGACCGCGCTGTCAGATCCGCGGCCGCCAGCCCAAATGCGGTGGCCCAGGCTGTGATCAGTAGCGCATTATCGCCCATCGTTGCTGTGTCATAATGCAAAAATCCGAAGACGATCGCCGGGACGCTCATCCAGACAATCCGGTTTGCGTAACGCGCAGCCAGTTGGCTTTGCAGATAGCCGCGGAAAACCAACTCTTCCGTGCCGGTTTGTACAAGCACGGCGGGCAAGGCGAGAGGCAGCAGGAGCAGCCAGTCAGCGACGCGCATGTTCGACACTGGCACGGCGTCAGGATGGGTCGGCAGAAGCGCATTGAGAAACAGATGCAAACCGGCCAGGTAAAGACATATGCGAGAGAATTGAGTTTTCGCCAGTTTGATATCGCCAATGATACTGACGACGTCGCGCGCATGTATTTGCCGCAGCGAGATGGCCAGCGCAATGGCCGCCAGGCCAAAAACGTACAGGTTCGCCAGAACGCCGACCGGGCTGTCGCCGGTGCGCAACGTGGTGTCATATCGGGCGAGTGTGTCGCCCGGAAAGACCACGCCAAGAAAGGCGGACAGACAGAAAATCAGCGAATAAAAGAGTATAATCGTAAATACGACCCCGACTGCAAGGCGCGACAAAGCGGCCGTTGGACGGGCCGGCGCGACAAGCGTCTCGTAGGGCCTATAAGCATTTCGCATGTGTTGTAGCTAAGTGGAGCCCAAGGTCGGCTCAAGCCGTTCTACGCTTTGGTCGTAAAAAAGGCCCGGGAGTACCGGGCCTTTTTTTCTTTGATCTTGCGTCATACACTGTCCCGATTCTGCCTTCTGCAAGACAGAACCGGAGATGTCTGCGTCAACCCTTGGAGAATTCAGGGTAAGCTTCCATCCCAAGCTCTGACATGTCGAGACCGTTGATCTCATCTTCTTCAGCGACCCGGATACCCAAGATCGCTTTGAGGATGAACCAGAGGACCAGAGACAGCACGAATGTCGCGCCGACGATCGCGATGACGCCCAGAAGCTGGGTGCCGATCGCTGCTTCACCATAAAAGATCACGGCAATCGTACCCCAAACACCGGCAAATCCGTGGACCGGGATGGCACCGACGACATCGTCGATCTTCAACTTATCAAGCATCGGAATGGTCAGAACTACAATCACACCACCCACAGCGCCGATCCAAAGTGCTCCGAAGAGAGTGGGGGCAAGAGGTTCCGCCGTGATCGAAACAAGCCCAGCCAACGCACCGTTGAGGACCATGGTCAGGTCAGGCTTCTTGTAGAGGATCTGCGTCAGGATCAACGCGGCTACAGCGCCGGAGGAGGCGGCCATATTGGTGTTGGAGAAGATCCGCGAGATATCCGCGACGTCGCCAGCAGAGCCCATCGCCAGCTGTGAGCCACCATTAAAGCCAAACCAGCCGAGCCAAAGAATGAACATCCCCAGGGTGGCCAGGGCCAAGTTGGAGCCTGGCATCGGGTTCACTTTACCATCCTTGTACTTCCCGATCCGCGGACCCAACACGATGGCACCCGCCAAAGCCGCTGCTGCGCCGCAAGCGTGAACGACAGTCGATCCCGCAAAGTCAGAGAAACCTGCCTCAGAGAGCCAACCGCCGCCCCACTGCCATGATGCTGTGAGCGGGTAGATAAAACCGGTGAGGACCGCCACGAAAATCAGGAACGGCCAGAGCTTGATGCGTTCTGCCAGAGCGCCCGAAACAATCGACGCCGTCGCCGCACAGAACATCAACTGGAAGATATAGTCAGAACCGGTTGATGCATAGGCCGCGTCGTCCGCGTCCGCGAGCGCCACGCCGACCGGTTCGAGCACCGCCACAGCCGGGAACAAGGCTGAGAAGTAGCCCTCGATCGCCCAGTCTCCCAGCGGATACATCAGGTTGTAGCCTATCAGCCAGTACATGATGCCCGCGATCGAGAACAGCGCCACGTTCTTGGTCATCTGCATGGTGACGTTCTTGGAGCGAACCAGACCACCTTCGAGCATGGCAAACCCTGCTGCCATGAAAAAGACCAAAAAGCCGCCGATCAAAAACAACAACGAGTTAAAGATCCAGACGACCTCTTCCGAAACGGCTGGGGCCTCTGCATCCTGTGCCATGCCTACTGCCGGCAGCAATAGCGCTGCGGCAAAGACAGGAAGGAAAGTATTGAATTTCATGTTTGTTTTCCCACTAAGTCTGAATGCGCTATCACAGCGCGTCTTCGTTTGCTTCGCCGGTGCGCACGCGCATCGCTTGCCCCACATCGAGCACGAAGATCTTGCCGTCGCCGATTTTGCCGGTCCGCGCGGTATTGCCGATCGTTTCGATCACTTGATCGACCATCGCGTCAGAAACTGCGATTTCGAGCTTAATTTTTGGTACGAAATTCACCGCGTATTCAGCGCCGCGATAGATTTCGGTGTGACCAGACTGCGAGCCGAAGCCCTTGATCTCGGTCACCATCATGCCGCGAACGCCGATCCCCGTCAGCGCCTCACGCACATCTTCAAGC
Organism: Pseudomonadota bacterium; assembly: GCA_039025595.1. Taxonomy (GTDB): domain Bacteria; phylum Pseudomonadota; class Alphaproteobacteria; order Rhodobacterales; family Rhodobacteraceae; genus Roseovarius. Next base: position 14,786 of record JBCCNY010000001.1, read on the forward strand.
TTGAACGGCTTGATGGTTGCTATGATGAGTTTCACAGATGTCCCCTTTGAAGTTGCTTGGGCATTTGCCTGCGCGCAACAGATGCGCCGACGTCTCAGGACGGGAAGGTTGTGAGCGGGCATAGGGTGTCAAATTCTTGCCACAATGATTAAAATTTTGGCATATTTACCTTTTTGCACATCATTTGGACGTTTTTGAATCCGCGTGCTTGGCTGCCAATCAGGGGTCTACTTTCTTTTCATCGGGCGCTAGATTGAAACTTGAGCAGAGCAGGTATTGATTATGGCCGGTACGGGAAAACAACGGGCGCGCCTCGTCGCGGACAAGCGCTACGGCGCAGTCAAGAAAAGTGCGCCTGCCAAGAAAGCCGCAAAATCAAATTCGAAACCCAGACGCCGCAAATCTAGACACCGTCAATCGCGAAGGTTCTCTGCGTTCTGGCGCCTTTGGCCCGTCATGGTGCTAAGCCGTGCAGTCCGGTGGGTTATGCGTGGCATATGGGCGGTCGCGTGGCGCGTGTCTGCAGTCGCTGTTGTCCTGGTTGCGCTGGCGGTTGGTTACGTTTACCTCACGTTGCCGGATGTCGAGGCCTTGCTTGACGGGCGTGCCAGAGGCTCTGTCACGCTCTTGGATCGCAATGGTGACGTGTTCGCCTGGCGAGGTGACCAATTCGGCGGCGTTGTGACGGCTCAGACGGTGAGCCGACATATGCATAACGCAGTGATTTCAACAGAAGATAGACGCTTTTACCGCCATTTTGGTATAAGCCCTCGTGGCGTGGTCGGGGCGATACGGATCAACCTGACGGAAGGTCGCGGCGCGCTTCAGGGTCATGGCGGCTCTACGATTACGCAGCAAACGGCGAAACTTCTTTGTCTGGGGGTCGAGTATAACAAAGAAGACTGGGAGAGCGAGGCCGATTATGTGCGAGATTGCCGTCGCGGTTCGTTGGGACGAAAGGCCAAGGAGGCCGTTTATGCCCTTGCGATGGAGGCGAAGTACTCAAAGAGTGAAATTCTCTCTGTCTACCTGAATCGTGCCTATTTTGGGGCTGGGGCCTATGGTGCTGAAGGGGCGGCCCAGCGATACTTCGGCATCTCGGCGCGTCAGGTAAATGCGCCTCAGGCCGCGATGCTCGCCGGGCTTTTGACCGCTCCGACGCGACTTGCGCCGACCACAGACTTACAACGTTCGCAGGACCGTTCCGCTACTGTTTTGCGGCTGATGCACGAGCAGGGTTATCTCAGCGATACCGAACTGGCCGCAGCCCAGGCCAGTCCAGCCGTGCTCTCCGCAGCGGCGCAGGCCCAAAGCGGCGGCTATTTTGCCGATTGGGTGATGGGCGCGGGTCCCGATTTCTTTACGCTGGATACGACGGAGGATGTTGTTCTCAGCACGACGCTCGATCCTAAAGTACAGCGCGCCGCAGAAGATGCGCTGACTTGGATTTTCGAAAACAAGGTACGCGAAGGCTCGAAGGCCGAGGCCGCAATTGTTGTGATGTCTTCGGACGGCGCGGTCCGCGCCATGGTGGGCGGGCGCGAGACCAAGGTGAGCGGCGCCTTCAACCGCGCGACGATGGCCAAGCGGCAAACGGGGTCAGCTTTCAAACCATTCGTGTATGCGACCGCTTTGGAGTTGGGCTACAGCCCGCTCGACCAGGTTAGCGACGAACCCTATTGCCTTGACATCGCGGGCTCGGGCCGGTGGTGTCCGAAGAATTATACAAACGATTTTGCGGGCTCCGTGACATTGAACGAAGCGCATGCAAGGTCGTTGAACATACCCGCTGTTAAAGTGTCGGAATCCGTTGGGCGCGACTTGGTGAAGCAGGTCGCCTCGGATTTCGGTATCGATAATGAACTGGCCGACGGGCCGGCCTTGGCGCTTGGGGCATCTGAGAGCACGCTGCTGGAAATGACGGGCGCATATGCGGGCATTCTGAATGGCGGCTCCGCCGTGCTCCCTTACGGGCTAATCGAACTGAGACTGCAGGGAGATGACGAGGCGATGATGGGAGTCAGTGGTGGCATCGGCGAACGCGTGATTCAGCAGGAAGCGGCGCAGCAGTTGACTTGGATGATGCATAACGTGGTTCAGCAAGGGACAGGCGCGCGTGCGAAACTTCCAGATCGTCAGGCCGCAGGGAAAACCGGAACGACGCAAGCCGCGCGCGACGCTTGGTTTCTGGGGTTTACTGCCAATTATGTGGCTGGTGTTTGGATGGGCTACGACGACAACACGCCGCTGACAGGCGTCACCGGCGGAGGTCTTCCCGCCGAAATCTGGCGAGAAACGATGATACGCGTGCATGCGGGACTTCCGGTGACGCCGCTGCCCATGGCTCAGCCGAAACCTGTGGCCACGCCACAAACGTCATCGCGGCAACGCAGCCGCTCACGTTCCAATCCGATCGAAGACATATTGCGCGGGCTCTTCGGGATCAGCCGCTAACGTTTGGCGCTGGAAAACAGGGGTTGATAAAGGCGTTTGCCTATCCTGCGCGAGAGACTGCGGCGATCAATCGGTCGAAGTCACCGCCGTTCTGATCCAGCATCGCGCCAATTTCCGTCCTTTCCGAAAGCCGCAAGCTGACCCCTTCGATCAGCATGTCGAAAAACAGATCCCGGCCCGAACGGTCGGAGACGTGAAATCGGACATCGAACGGCGACGAGCCGCGCAACGTGACGCGCGACCGCACTTCGACGTAAGACTTGACCTGACGTACGCCTGTCACCTCAACCCGTCCGCCGATGAACTCCCGGAACCGTCTTCCGTACTTTCGTGCGATGTAGCCCTGAAAGGCTCGGGTGAAGTTTCTTAATTGCGCCGGCGACGCCCGGCGTGAATCTTGACCCAAAGCAGAGCGCGCAATGATCGGCACATCCGCATACCGGGCGAAGATCCGCTCGAAATCTCGTATCATCGAATTCAGCGGTTTTCCCGACGCAATGACACCATTGATTTCGGTGACAACTGAGTTCACCAAGGCTTCTGCCCGGGCTTCTGTCAGTGCGATCGCGGGTAGTGCTGCGCCCATGATTGCGGAGGCGCTGGCGGAAGCCAGGATGGATCTGCGCGTTAGAAATGTCATTCGAAATCACCCTCAAGAGGTGGGCCGAACTCATCATAGGGATCGTCGAAGCCGGATAAGTCGCCACCGTCAAGCTCGAATCTTCTATTTTGAATATAGAGCGTTTTTTGCTGGGCGTAACTGTCGGCACTCTCATAGAGTACCGAGTCGATGGTGTCGGCAAAGCGTCCACGTCGCGCCAACGCGTCGGCGCCCACAGAGATCGTGCTCGCAAAGTTCCAAGGGGATTCGAGCAAGTAGCTGAGCGGGTTGATAAAAAGATCAACAAAGAAACCGGCGGTGTCGCGTTCGGTGGACGGGCCGACGAATGGCAGCTCGATATAGGCGCCTTCCCGCACACCCCAATAATGCATAGTTTCACCGAAACTGGTTCTGTTTCGCGCGGGCATGCCAAGCTCGGTTGCGGGATCGAAAAACCCGGCCAGGCCCAAGGTGGAATTCACGGCAAACCTGTACAGGTTCTCGGTCGCATCGGCCATTTCCAACTGGAAGATGTTGTTCACGATATCAGACGGGATAGACAGGTTTCCTGCCAACCGAGCCAAAGGTGTCTCAATATCATCAGGCAAGAATTCGGAATACGTCACCCCGACGGGTCGGACGAGGTTGCGGTCGATAGATTTATTGAACTCGTGTATCGCCCTGTTGCGTTCTTCAAAAGGATCATAAGCTTCTTCCGGCGGATGACCGGCTGGCGGTTTTGCGCAGGCCGACATAAAAACCAGCAAAAGCGTCGTGAGAGCCAGTTTGAACAAGCCCTGGCGATAATAGGTACGTTTAATCAACACGGTCGGTCGAATTTCTGTTTTGTTTGCAGCACACGAATGCCGAACTGCCACGGACGTAGCTCATTTTGGGCGCCGCTCCATTTAGCGACGATTTAATGATGCAGTAGCAGACCGGTGTTAAAACGTGTAAGGCCAAAGAGTGTCGAAAATCAAGCGGCTAAAGCGAAACCAGGACGCGACGGAATGCAGCTAAGCAAAACCAGATTAGATGCCGGTCGCGAAGAATTGCTCGCTGCACGTCGGCAAAGTCGCTCTCTTTACTGGTTTGTCGGGGTGTTCAGTTTTTTCGTGAACCTCCTGATGCTGACAGGGCCGATCTATATGCTGCAGGTCTATGACCGCGTCTTGGGCAGCCGGTCGGTGGAAACGTTGCTCGCCTTATCGGTGCTGGTCCTGTTTCTTTACGGCATGATGGGACTGCTCGATTACGCACGCGGTCGCGTGATGGGTCGCGTAGCCGCGCGGTTTCAGGCGCGCCTCGACCGTCGCGTTTTTGATGCTGTGGTGCGCAAGTCGGCACTGGCCCCGGATGAGCATAATGAGACCGGTCTGAGAGATCTCGAAGCGGTTCAACGACTGATGTCGTCGCCTGTCCTCATGGCCTTTTTTGATATTCCATGGACGCCGTTCTTTCTGTTCGCCATCTGGATATTTCATCCCTGGCTCGGCATTCTTGCTCTCTGTGGTGGGGCGGTTCTCGTATTGGTGACTGTTGTGAACCAGCTGGTTTCGAGGCGCCCATCGGCGAAATCCGCGCGCACATCGGCTGCAGCTGACGCACTCGCCACCCATATTCGCACCGAGTCAGAAACCGTTCAGTCACTTGGGATGCGTGATGCGGCCTTCGCGCGCTGGCGCAAACTGCGGGATCAATCCCTTGAGGCTCAGATCGGAGCCTCGGACCTGGTTGGTACATTTACAACAACAACCAAGACTTTCCGGCTGTTTCTGCAATCGGCGATGCTGGGCCTAGGGGCATACCTCGTGTTGTTGAATGAACTGACACCGGGTGCGATGATCGCCGGCTCAATTCTGTTGGGTCGCGCCCTTGCACCAATCGAATTGGTCGTCGGGCAATGGCAACTTGTGCAGCGCGCAATGCAGGGCTGGCAGTCGCTGGTGGAACTGCTCGCACTGGTCGCACCTGAACAACCGCGCACACCTCTGCCGAAACCTCGGGCCATTCTCGATGTTCAGCAGCTAACGGTTGTGCCCCCCGGCGAAAAGCAAGCCTCGCTTAAATCTGTGAGCTTCAAGGTCTTGCCGGGGCAAGCTGTCGGCGTGATCGGCCCATCGGGCGCGGGTAAATCGACACTGGCACGAGCCCTGACAGGGCTTTGGCGTCCAGCCGGTGGCAAAATCCGGATCGATGGCGCTGCGCTTGAGCAATTTGAACCGTCAATCCTCGGACAACATATCGGGTATCTGCCTCAGCGGGTTCAGCTTTTCGACGGTACGATTACCGAAAATATCTCACGTCTCGCCGAACATCCCGACGCCTCCATGGTGGTTGATGCGGCGAAGAAAGCCGATGCGCACGACATGATCTTGAGGCTACCTGATGGGTATGACACGCGGGTAAGTCCGGGCGGTGGGCGCCTATCCGGAGGGCAAATGCAACGGATAGGTCTGGCGCGTGCGATGTATGGCGATCCGGTCGTACTGGTTTTGGACGAGCCCAACTCAAACCTCGACAATGAAGGCAGTGAGGCCGTCAACCGAGCGATCCGTGGCCTGAAGGAAGCTGGAAAGTCTGTGATGATAATGGCGCACCGGCCGGCGGCTATTCAGGAATGCGATGTCTTGCTGATGCTGGAAGGCGGCGCGTTGCGCGCGTTTGGCCCCAAGGAAGAAGTGCTGCAGCAAGTGGTCAAAAATGCCAAAGAGATCAAACAAGCGACCGGCCTCGGGGGCGTACGATAATGTCCAAGAAAGTAGTGGGAGACTTAAAGGAAGCTCCGCAAACGCAATCTCAACCCGAGAGCGAAAGTCAGTCGTGGTCAGCCAGACGGCCTCTGACAATCGGTCTAATAGCTGCTGTGATTCTTTTAGGTGGCTTTGGCACCTGGGCGGCGTTGACCCAGATATCCGGGGCCATAATCGCCAATAGCCGAATCGAGGTCGATCAAAACCGTCAGGTTGTCCAGCATCCCGATGGCGGCGTAGTTGACGAGATCAACGTGGACGAAGGCGATGTTGTTGAGGCTGGTCAAGTTCTCGTCCGGCTCGACCCCAGTTCGCTGCGCTCTCAGCTCTCGATCACGGAAAGCCAACTTTTTGAGCTCATTGCCCGGCGCGGACGCCTGGAAGCCGAACGCGACGGACGCGAAGTGATCGAATTTGATGATCTGCTCGTCGAGACGGCGGCCGGAAATCCCGATGTCGCGGATCTCATTGCCGGGCAGGAGCGCCTGATCGCGGCGCGCAGCGAAACTGTGGCCCGCGAAATTTCTCAACTCGAAAAACGGCGTGGCCAGATCAGCGATCAGATCGTGGGCATCGAGGCGCAGCGCGTTGCGCTTGGCCAACAGCTCGATCTCATCGCCGAAGAACTGGCGGATCAGATCTCTTTGCTCGAGAAGGGTCTGGCGCAGGCCCCGCGCGTCCTCGCTTTGCAGCGCGAACAAGCCCGCCTGTCGGGTCAGATGGGAGAGCTTTCGGCGCAGGTGGCGCAAGCCGAGGGTCGGGTTACCGAAATCGATATCGAAATCCTCAAGCTGGATACGGGGCGCCGCGAAGAGGCGATAACAACCCTTCGCGATCTGCAATTCCGGGAGTTGGAACTCAGAGAAGAGCGTCGCGCGCTGATCGAACGCGTGGACCGCCTGGAGATCTCATCGCCGGTGGGCGGTGTTGTCTACGGTTTGCAGGTGTTCGCCCTGCGTTCTGTTATTCGTCCGGCGGAGCCAATCCTATACGTTGTGCCGCAAGACAGGCCCTTGGTGATAAACGCCCAAATTGAGACAACAGATATCGACAAGCTCTATCTTGGGCAGGATGTCACGCTGCGCTTTTCGGCGCTCGATCAGAACACCACGCCCGAACTGGTGGGGCAGGTGGTTCAGATTTCCGCCGATGCCTTTCAAGAAGAGGGCTCGCAACTGAGCTATTATCGCGCCGAAATCAATCTGAGCGAGGGCGAACAAGAGCGGTTGCCTCAGGATGTCACGCTGATCCCCGGCATGCCGGTGGAGGCCTTTATTCGCACCGAAGATCGCACACCGATTGCCTATCTAACCAAGCCGCTGACGGATTATTTCACGAAAGCATTCCGCGAATGACGCCACTGACCGCTTGCATCCGCAGGCAAGGGAATTAGCCTGCGCGAAGAAGCACCGCGAAGGCTGCGACAGGGGAGGCCGCGATCATGGGCAAATACGAATCCAAACTGGCTGAAATGAGCGTCGCTTTGCCCGACGCACCGGCACCTGCGGCGAACTATGTGCCCTATGTTCAGGTGGGCGATATGTTGTTTGTTTCTGGCCAGATCCCAAAGGAGGGCGACAAGCTCCACGTCGGCAAGTTAGGTCGCGACATGGATACGACCTCCGGCGCAGCCGCGGCGAAGGTTTGCGCAATTGCGCTCCTTGCGCAGGTCAAGGCGGCCTGCGGCGGCGATCTGGACAGGCTTGTGCGGGTGGTGAAACTGACGGGTTTTGTGAACTCCACCGATGACTTTGGCGAGCAGCCAGCCGTTATTAACGGCGCGTCGGACTTTCTGGGGGAGGCGTTGGGCGCCGCCGGCCAGCATTCCCGATCGGCGGTGTCCGCTGCATCCCTACCGTTCGGCGTTGCGGTCGAAATCGAGGGCCTATTTCAAATCAAATGACTGCGCTGCCTGAGGCTTTTCTGAGTCTGCCTCTTGCTCATCGGGCGTTGCATGATGCGACCGAAGGCTGCCCGGAAAACTCGCAAGCCGCGGTCGCGGCAGCGATCGACCGAGGCTACGGCATCGAAATCGACTTACAGCCGAGCCGCGATGGTGTCGCGATGGTCTTTCATGATTACCGACTTGACCGGCTGACCGCTGAGCAAGGTTTTGTTCGGGATCATGATGCCGACGCGCTGTCCGGCATTCCTTTAATCGGGGCCAATGAGGGCATACCGAGCCTAACCGAAGTTTTGGCGATGGTCGACGGACAGGTCCCACTCCTGATCGAATTGAAAGATCAACACGGTCAGATGGGGCCCAGCACGGGCGTTCTGGAGGAAGCGACAGCCCGCGCCTTGCAGGATTATCTGGGCCCTGTCGCGGTGATGTCGTTCAATCCGCATATGGTGGACAGGCTCGCGACATGTCTGCCAGATATACCGCGTGGTCTTGTCACATGCGGATACAGTGCCAAGCACTGGCCGAACCTGAATGACGAGACCCGAGCGCGGTTGCGTGAGATCCCGGATTACGATCGCGTGGGCGCGTCCTTTCTAAGCCACGCGGTTCGGGATTTGACGCATCCGCGCGTGATCGAGCTGAAGGATCAAGGAGCTGTGATCCTGTGCTGGACTGTGCGGTCGCCCAGCGAAGAGGCGCAGGCGCGCGAAATTGCCGCGAATATCACCTTTGAGCATTACCTGCCGCCGCTGGACGCTTGAAGCGCGGGGTCTGCGGTACAGGTTAGACAGTGCGCAGCAACAAAGGTAGATCATGGACGGCAGTTCAGTCAAAGTCACAGCCTGCGAAAGACTGGATGAGATAGGTCAGGAAGCTTGGGATGCCTGCGCCTGCCCTGAAACAGAGCAGGGGGAGCGGCCGCGCGATCCCTTTACGACCTATCGGTTTCTCAAGGCGCTGGAAGACAGCCGCTCGGTCGGGGCGGGCACAGGTTGGCAGCCGCAATATCTCTCCGCGCGGTGGGATGATAAAGTCATTGCCTGTGCGCCCTGCTATGCCAAAGGCCATTCCCAAGGAGAATTTATTTTTGACCACAATTGGGCGCATGCCTACGAACGGGCCGGTGGGCGCTATTACCCCAAGCTACAGATCGCCGTGCCGTTCACGCCTGTCACCGGTCGTCGCTTCTTGGTGCGCCCGGGCTACGAAGACATCGGGCGCGACGCGCTGTTGCAACAGGCGGTGCATCTGGCAGACCGGTACAACCTTTCCTCGCTGCACGTCACCTTTTGCACGGAAGACGAAAGCGAGACGCTGAGCTCTTTAGGGTTGCTGCCACGTGTAACGCAGCAGTTTCACTGGCTGAACGACGACTATGCGGATTTCGATTCCTTTCTGGCGACGCTCAGTTCGCGCAAGCGCAAAAACCTGCGCAAGGAACGCGCGCAGGCGCAGGGCTTTGGCGGCGATATCGTTCAGCTCACCGGTGACGCGATCGAGCCTCGGCACTGGGATGCGTTCTGGGAGTTTTATCAGGATACGGGTGCGCGGAAATGGGGCATGCCGTATCTGACACGCAAATTCTTTGATCTTGCCCATGACAGGCTGCGCGATGACATGCTTTTGGTGCTCGCGCTGCGGAACGACGTGCCTGTGGCTGCTGCGCTCAACTTCATCGGACGCGACGCGCTTTATGGCCGGTATTGGGGCTGCGGTGAGCATCATCCGGCGATGCACTTCGAATTGTGTTATTATCAGGCCATCGATTACGCCATAGCGCAGGGTCTGGCCCGCGTGGAGGCCGGGGCGCAAGGCGAACATAAGCTGGCGCGCGGCTACCTGCCGGCCCCCACCCATTCGGCGCATTGGATCCGCGACAGCGCTTTCAGCGATGCGGTGGAGCAGTATCTGGACGCAGAGCGCGGCGCGGTCATGCAGGATATTGAGGTGCTGACCAGTTATGGTCCCTTCAAGAAGGTTGATGTGGAGGAACAGCAATGAATGAACGTCTTAGCGACACGGCGCGCGAAACAACACTGGAGCCGCTGCTGGCCAATGGCTGGCAGATGGTCACGGATCGAGATGCGATCCGCAAAACGTTTGTGTTCGAGAATTTTATTGAGGCCTGGGGGTTCATGAGCCGGGCTGCGATATGGGCGGAGAAGTGGAACCATCACCCTGAATGGTCCAATGTTTACAAAACGGTCGATGTCACGCTGACCACCCACGATGTAGACGGCCTCAGTACTTTGGATGCCAAGCTCGCCCGCAAGATGGATACGCTGGCGGACGGCTGATCGGCAGGTCGGTCGCTTGAATTGATTGCTAGAGTTCAGCGAGCAGGTTTTCGCCTGCGCTCACCTCGCAAACGCCCGGGTTTTCGTCCACATGGATCACGGTGACTGTGCCGTCATCCACAATCATCGCGCTGCGTTTCAACCGATCATAAAAGCCCACCGGTGGCGCCGTGAAATTCAGCCCAGTTGCTTTGGCAAATTCTGAGGCGCTATCGGCCAGCATGGTCAGCCCGGCTGCTTTAGCGCCTGTCGCGTCGGCCCAGCTATCGACGACGAACGGATCATTGACCGCCAGGCAGATGATTTCGTCCACGCCCTTGGCCGCAAAGGCATCCTTGGTGCGGATAAAGCTGGGAACATGGGCATTGGTGCATGTCCCTGTATAAGCGCCGGGCAAGGCAAAGATCACGACTTTGCGTCCCTTTGTTTTGTCGGAGAGCTTCACCTCTTCGGGGCCGCTTTCCCCAATCGTGAGGAGCGTGGCATCGGGAAGGCTGTCGCCGGTGGAAATCGTCATGATCTGATCCTGTCTGTCGATTGTGATTGACTGTGGATGCAAGATAGGATCGACCGGACTAAGTGCCACGAAAAGGTGAGGAAAACCATGTCAGGTGTGGTGATTGTCGGGGCCGGGCAGGCCGGAAGTTCATGCGCCGCGAAGCTGCGCGCCCTGGGATATGAGGGCGATGTCACGTTGATCGGGGAAGAACCTGTTTTGCCCTATCAGCGTCCGCCCTTGTCGAAAAAGTACCTGCTTGGGGAAATGGACCTCGACCGCCTCTATCTGCGGCCACAGAGCTTTTACGAAGATAATAGCATTTCGCTGCGGCTTGGTGCGCGGGTGAGTGGTGTCGACGCCAGCGGCAAGAATGTGCAAATCGGGGATGACGCGCTGAGCTATGATCACCTCGTTCTGACCACCGGGTCCTATCCGAGGACACTGCCGCCCGAGATGGGCGGGGATCTCGAAGGTGTGTACCTGGTGCGTGATTTGGCGGATGTCGACAAGATGGCGCCGGAGTTTCGCGACGGTGCACATGTTCTGGTCGTGGGCGGTGGCTATATCGGGTTGGAGGCCGCGGCAGTAGCGGCTGGCAAAGGGTTGCGCGTGACCCTCATTGAAGCGGCGGACAGAATTCTGCAGCGCGTGGCCTCGCCTGAAACCTCTGACTTTTTTCGGGATCTTCACCAAGGCCACGGCGTCGAGATCCGCGAGAATGCCAAGCTCGACACCCTCTTGGGCGACGGGCGCGTGAGTGGGGCTCGACTGACCGACGGTAGCGAGATGGCGGTCGATTTTGTCGTGGTGGGGATCGGGATTGCACCGGCAAGCGCGCTGGCCGAAGCGGCGGGGGCTGAGACCGAGAATGGCATCAAGGTCGATGATAAGGGACAGACCAGTGTGCCCGGTATCTGGGCTGCGGGTGATTGCGCCTCCTTTCCTCATGCAGGAACGCGGCTTCGGCTCGAAAGCGTGCCGAACGCAATCGATATGGCTGATTGTGTGGCCGAGAACATTATGGGCGCTGCAAAGACCTATGTGCCGCAACCGTGGTTCTGGTCGGATCAGTATGATGTGAAGCTTCAGATCGCGGGTCTGAACACCGGGTATGACGCGGTTGTCACGCGGCAGGGCAAGGGAGGCGTTTCCTTCTGGTATTACCGCGGTTCGGACTTGCTCGCCGTGGATGCGGCCAACGATGCGCGGGCCTACATGATCGGCAAACGTCTGATTGACGCGGGAAAGACCGCTGATCCGACGGCCGTGGCGGATCCGGACGCGGATTTGCGCGTTTTTCTTAAAGCGTAAGGGCAAGATTTGCGGATCGTCGGCGGCGCGTTTGGCGGTCGAAAACTGGCCCCGCTTGGCAAAGGGGATCCAAGCGCGCAACTGCGTCCGACATCGGATCGTATGCGCGAGAGCCTCTTCAATGTTCTGAGCGCAAGCTATGCCGATGATCTCGACGCGGCGCGAGTTCTCGATCTCTATGCGGGCACGGGCTCTTTGGGACTTGAGGCGCTGTCGCGCGGGGCGACCGAGGCGGTCTTTGTCGAAACCGGGAGGACGGCACTGAGGCTCTTGCGCGACAACATCCGCCGCTGCGAGATGGGTGCCCAATCGCAGGTTATGGTCCGCGACGCGCGTCGTCTGGGGCCGGTACGTGACACGCCGTTTGATCTCATCTTCCTTGATCCACCATACCGGCGAGACCTAGGGGAAGCCGCGTTGAAGACCGCGCTTTCAGAGGGCTGGATCGCCCGGGGGGCCTTGATCCTCTGGGAGGAAGGTGGCGCCGTTTCCGCACCACCGCAGATCTCTTTGCTGGATGAACGGCGCGCCGGTGACAGCTGGCTGCGGATCTACCGGCACACCTAGCCGCGCATCAAATCCGGAACATCGCCGGTGAGACCGGCCGCCTCGCGGATCATCGCCCGGCGCAAGGACGGCACGGCGTTGATGGCGCCCATTCCAAGATCGCGCATACAGCGCAGAAGCGGATTATCGTTGGAAAACAGGCGGTTTGTCAGATCCGTGGTCAGCGCCAGCGTTGTTGTGTCAAACCGGCGCCATTGCTGATAGCGCGCGAGCACAGCAGGACCTGCGATATCCTCGCCCCGTTGCAGGGCCTCGGTGAGCACTTGTGCCAGAGCGGCCACGTCGCGCATTCCCGCATTCAGTCCCTGTCCCGCAATCGGGTGGATTCCATGAGCCGCGTCGCCCACCAAAACGGTGCGATCGGCAACGAAACTGTTCGCGATGCTCAGCGACAGCGGATAGCTGAACCGATCACCACGCAAAGAGATGTCACCGAGAAAATCGCCGAAGCGTGGGCGTAGAACTTCAACAAATTCAGCATCGCTCAGTGCTTCGAAATCAGCTGCGGTGCGGGCGTTTTCGGACCAAACGATTGAGCTGACATTGCCGGGCAGCGGCAGGATCGCCAACGGCCCCGGCGGCATAAAGAACTGATGTGCGATACCCGCATGAGGTTGCTCATGCGCAACGCAGGCGACCAGCGCTGTCTGATCATAGCCCCAACCGGTTCGTGTGATGCCCGCGCGCGCCGCCGTCGCTGAGCCGCGCCCATCGCACCCGACAATCAGCTTGGCCTCAACAGGTGTCCCGTTTTCTAGGGTCAGCGTCACGCCAGAAACCTCAGCCCGTTGATCGGTCACGCTGTCGGTGATTGTTGTGATCGACCCGTTGTCTTTGATGGCTTCCAGTAGGGCGCGGCGCAGAAAGCGGTTTTCGCACATGTGACCCATTGGTCCCTCTTCGATCTCGGCATGATCGAAATTGAGGAAAAAGGGGGCAGCCCCTTCGCCTGCGCGGCCATCACTAACCCTGATCTTCAAGATCGGTTGCGCTTTATCGGCAATGAGGTTCCATATTCCCAGGGCTTGCAGCATCCTGACAGACGTCAACGCCAGAGCCGAGGCGCGTCCATCAAAAGCTGCATTCTTGCGGATCGTTGCAGGGGCCTTATCGATCACGCAGATCGACAGTCCGGCGCGTGCCAGAGCGAGCGCAAGAGTTGGACCTGTGATGCCGCCGCCGACAATTGCGATGTCAAATGTCTGGGTCATGGCGCAAATATGCGGGACCCGTCTTGTTTGTCCATGCGCCTTAGTGACCTTCAGTGGGCGTGCCGTGACTTGAATGTATGAAAGTGATCTGCGTTCATGAAACGTAGGAAAAAGACGAGGCGACGATGCAGGATTGGTTGAAACGGAGCGCGGCTGAACTGGGGCGCGGGATTGCGACCGGTGACATTGATCCTGTTGCGCTGACCGAGACATATCTGGTGGCGATTGACGCCCATCTCGAAGCCCGCAGAATCTACAGCACTGTGACCCATGACCGCGCGCGATCCGAGGCCGCTGCCGCGGCGGAGAGGGCCCGGCAGGGCGCGCGACGCGGCCTGCTTGATGGTGTGCCTGTGAGTTGGAAAGATCTCTTTGACACGGCGGGCACAGCCACGGAATCCGGCAGCAAACTGCTTGCAGGCCGCGTGCCGGAAACGGATGCCGAGGTGCTGAAAAATACTACCAGCGCGGGCCTCGTTTGCCTGGGTAAAACCCATATGAGCGAATTGGCCTTTTCCGGGTTGGGGCTTAATCCGATGACCGCAACTCCTCCAAATGTAAATGATCCAAATGCGGTACCCGGCGGATCATCCTCTGGGGCCGCCTCGAGCGTGGCCTTCGGGCTGGCGGCCTGCGGGATCGGGTCCGATACCGGCGGGTCGGTGCGCATCCCGTCGGCCTGGAACGATCTGGTGGGGTTGAAGACGACGTCGGGGCGTGTCTCCAATCGCGGAGTTGTGCCGCTCTGCCCGCGCTTTGACACGGTTGGGCCGCTCGCTCGGTCGGTTGAGGATTGTGCGCTGGTCCTAGCGGCTTTGGAGGGGCGAGAGGCCGCGCCGGTGGAGGCATTGGATTTGTCTGACATTCGGTTTGGCGCTCTGCAAACCACTGTTTTTGACGATATCCGACCCGCACCGCTCACCGCCTATGAAAGCGCTGTGGCGCGGTTGAAAGACGCGGGAGCGACGGTCGAGCTGTTCGATGGGCCCGAAGTGGCCGAGGCGATGCCATTCTCTGGAATACTATTCACGTCAGAGGCTTACGGCATGTGGTCCAAGGACATCGAAGCCGCGCCTGACAAGATGTTCGCGCCCATTCGCGAACGGTTTCAATCGGGCAAGGATTATCTGGCTTGGGACTACATCGCGACCTGGCAGCGGCTTGAAGCGCTTCGTGCACAATGGGCGGCCCGGGTGGCGGGCTTTGACGCGGTGCTGATGCCGTCCGCCCCGATTTTGCCGCCGGATGCCCAGAGATTGATGAGCGATGAGGACTATTACATTACCGAAAACCTGCTGGCGCTGCGCAATACGCGGGTGGGCAACCTGATGGGTCTGTGCGCCGTGACGCTGCCCACCGGCACGCCGTCCTGCGGTTTGATGCTCTGCGGTGCGGCCTTTGGTGAGGAGCGACTTCTGGCGATCGCACTTGCCGCCGAAGCGGCGCTCTCTGAATGATCCGGTCAAATAGACATTAAAGTAATGAAATCATTTAATAAAACATGTCATTATCGCGTAGGTGCGATGAAAGATGCGGCGCGTTGGAGAGCGAGCGTGGCGCTATACCAACAACCGGTCGCCAAAATGCCACAATCGCGAAACCGAACGGCATGTAGTGCTGGACGGGATCGGCGCGTATCTTCTATGTTTCGAAAAACGGGGCGTTGAACGACCCTGTAAGACCCGAGGCAGTATTTGATGTTTCCAGAGCGGTTTTCGACCCTCCCGGAATATGCGTTTCCGCGTCTGCGGAGCTTGCTGGATGACCACCCGCCGGGCGGGGACGTGGTCCATATGACGATTGGCGAGCCGAAACACGATTTTCCGCCTTGGATCGTTGATACCATCGTCAAGCATGCAGAGGATTTTAAACGCTACCCGATCAATGAGGGCATGCCGGAGCTCAATAGCGCTTTCTGCGATTGGGCCATGCGGCGATATGGTGTGACGTTCTCACCGGAATCGAACGTCATGGCGCTGAACGGCACGCGTGAAGGGCTCTACAACGCCATGATGGCGCTTTGTCCCGAGACGAAGGCCGGGGGTGTGCCGATCGTTCTCATTCCGAACCCGTTCTATCAGGTCTATATGGTTGCCGCGCTCAGTGTTGCAGCGGAACCCGTCTTTCTGCCCGCAACGCGGGAGACGAATTTTCTCCCGGATTTCGGCTCGGTGCTACCCGAGACGCTCAACCGGGTTGCCGTCGCGTATATCTGTTCGCCCTCCAATCCGCAGGGCGCCGTGGCTGGTCGGGACTATTGGACAGACCTTCTTAAGCTGGCAGAGCAATATGATTTCAAGGTCTTTGCTGATGAATGCTATTCCGAGATTTATCGCGATGCACCACCCGTCGGCGTGCTGGAGGTAGCAAAGGATATCGGGGTCGATCCGGAACGGGTGGTGGCCTTCCATAGCTTGTCCAAACGCTCGAACCTTGCCGGTTTGCGCAGTGGTTTTGTGACCGCCGGGCCCGAGAGTATCAAACGTATCCGCTTGCTACGGTCTTACGCAGGCACGCCGCTGCCCATGCCGCTGCAACACGCTGCTGCGGCGGTCTGGGCCGATGAGGCGCATGTGGAAGAAAACCGCGCGCTTTACCGCGAGAAATACGAGATCGCCGACCGGGTGATGGGAAACACGCCAGGATATTCGAGCCCGGAGGCCGGTTTTTTCCTTTGGCTGCCGGTCGAGGATGGGGAAGAGGCCGCCTTGCGGCTTTGGCGCGCGACAGGTGTTCGAGTTTTACCTGGCGCCTATCTGAGCCGCGACGGAGATTGGGAAAACCCTGGCAAAGGGTATATTCGGGCCGCTCTGGTGGCCCCAAAAGAAGAGGTGGCGGGCGGCCTGACACGGTTGCGCGACTGTCTCTACGGATAAGTTTGAGGGTAGGCATGGCATTTCAGGCACGCGATCGTGATCCATTACTCGACAGCTCGATGGCCGAGGCGATCGAAAAGCGAGGCAAAGAACTTCTGGGACTGGTCTTTTTGACGCTGGGGATGCTGGCGGCGTTGATGATCGCCTCGTACCATCCCGATGATCCCAATTGGTTGCTGGCGACAGATGCGCCCGCACAGAACTGGTTGGGTCCTATTGGCGCTGGGATTGTCTCACCGCTTTTTATCATCGTGGGCTTCGGCACCTGGGGTCTCGCGGTGGTCCCGCTTGTCTGGGGGGCGCGACTGATGCTGCATCTGGGGGGCGAAAGAGCGCTCTCACGTCTGATTTTTGCTCCGATCTGGATTGCAACGCTTGCTCTTTACGCGGCATCACTGACGCCGGGCGAGGGCTGGTCGGCCACGCATAGTTTTGGGTTGGGCGGTTTGTTCGGCGACACAGTTCTTGGCGCCTTACTCGGTCTTTTGCCGGTGAGCGCGACCTTTGGGCTGAAACTTCTGTCCCTGGCGTTGGGTGCTTTTGTGCTGATCTTTGGCGCATTCATTTTGGGCGGGACACGCGCAGAATTCGCGCGCTTTGTGCGCTTCTGCATTCTGGGTGTCATACTGGTTTATTCCACGCTGCGCGCCGCGCTGGGTCATGGTGCGCGCGGCGGATCGTGGGTCGCGAAGGCGGCATATCTGCGTCTAGCCGCTTTGCGGCTATTTCGGGCAGAGGGCCGTCGACATGCGCGCGCGAGCGCTGAGGCCGAGGCGAGGATTCCCGAGCCTCGCGTTCGCCGACCAGATGAACCTGACTATGCAACAACCGACGAGACTGCGGACCTTGGTTACGCGATGCCGGTCGCACCTGAAAGAAAGTCTGGATTGCTAGCCGCCTTGCTGCGCCGTCCGGGTCGCGCCACCGATCCGGAGCAAGAAGACGCGCTTGATGAAGCGGGATTTGTGCAACCTGCGCCGGGCGACCGGGTATCGGCAAAAATTGCCGATGTCATCAGGTCACGCACAGGGCGCGGTCTGATGGTCCCGCCAAGCGCCGCTGCGGAGCCGTCGTTAATCAAAGGGCTTGGCCGCAAGCCCGACCCCTTAATCTTTAATTCCTCTGGTGCGCCGGGTTTGCGGGCTGAGCCGCCTCTGAGTGCCTCCGTCGCGGCGTCTCTCGCCACAGATGACGTGGCAGCGGATTCGCTCATTGAAGCCGTTCACGATATGCCGTTTCCCCAAACGCAAGCCATGCCTGAGCGTGAACCCGAGACCAAGCGAGTGGTGCAGCACCAACCGCGCCGGATGCCTCAGCCCTCGTCGCGCGCCGTGGCAGAAAGTCAACCCACGCTCCAATTCGAAGCGCCCGAGCTGCCGGTATTTGAACTGCCTGCGCTATCGCTTCTGTCGAACCCGTCCAAGATCACCCGACACTACCTGAGCGATGAGGCGTTGGAAGAGAATGCGCGAATGCTGGAAAACGTGCTCGATGACTACGGCGTGAAGGGCGAGATTGTGAGCGTGCGTCCCGGTCCTGTTGTCACGATGTACGAACTGGAGCCCGCGCCCGGTCTGAAAGCGAGCCGCGTGATCGGCTTGGCCGATGATATTGCGCGGTCGATGTCGGCACTCAGCGCGCGGGTCAGTACCGTGCCGGGCCGATCCGTGATTGGGATCGAATTGCCGAATGAAAACCGCGAGATGGTTGTGCTGCGCGAATTGTTGTCTGCACGGGAATATGGCGACGGCAACCAAAAGCTGCCGCTCGCGCTGGGCAAGGATATCGGTGGCGATCCAGTTGTCTCCAGCCTCGCCAAAATGCCCCATCTTTTGATCGCGGGCACGACCGGTTCGGGTAAATCGGTGGCGATCAACACCATGATCCTTAGTCTGCTCTATAAGCTTTCGCCCGATGAATGCCGGTTGATCATGATTGACCCCAAGATGCTGGAACTGAGTGTCTATGACGGCATTCCGCATCTTCTGAGCCCTGTTGTGACCGATCCGAAAAAAGCGGTCGTCGCGCTCAAATGGGTCGTGGCCGAAATGGAAGAGCGCTATCGCAAGATGTCAAAGATGGGCGTGCGCAACATCGACGGCTATAACGGGCGCGTAGCTGATGCGCTTGGCAAAGGCGAGATGTTCAGCCGGACGGTACAAACAGGTTTTGACGACGAGACCGGCGAGCCAGTTTTCGAGACAGAAGAATTTGCACCGGAAAAGATGCCCTATATCGTGGTCATCGTCGATGAGATGGCCGATCTGATGATGGTCGCGGGCAAAGAGATCGAGGCCTGTATCCAGCGTCTGGCGCAGATGGCGCGAGCCTCCGGAATTCACCTCATCATGGCCACCCAGCGCCCCTCGGTAGATGTGATCACCGGCACGATCAAGGCCAACTTCCCGACTCGGATCTCGTTCCAGGTCACGTCCAAGGTCGACAGCCGGACGATCCTGGGCGAGATGGGTGCTGAGCAATTGTTGGGTATGGGCGACATGCTCTACATGGCGGGTGGGGGAAAGATCACCCGTTGTCACGGACCTTTTGTGTCTGACGAAGAGGTTGAGGAGGTTGTGAATCACCTCAAGGCCTTTGGTCCACCGGAATATGTGGGCGGCGTGCAGGACGGACCCGAAGAGGACAAGGCGAGCAATATCGACGCGGTCCTGGGCTTGACGGGCGGGAATACGGATGGGGAGGATGCGCTTTATGATCAGGCGGTTCAAATCGCCATAACGGATCGCAAATGCTCGACCTCCTATATCCAGCGCAAACTGGCCATCGGCTATAACAAGGCCGCGCGGCTCGTCGAACAGATGGAGGACGAAGGTATCGTCAGTCCCGCCAACCATGTCGGCAAGCGCGAAATCCTGATACCGGAACAGCAATAGAGAGAGGGGCGCAAAATCGCCCCTCCGCTCATACCCGAAGATCGGTTTCGTACTGATCCAAAGACGTGAACACAGGCGCTTTTCGTAGAAAGGCCATAGTCAAAAAGAAGACCCAGCGGTCCTTTGACCTGCGTTCGGCTGTGTGGCGTTTCCTACTTGTTTTCCAACCACGCGACTTGCTGTGGGACCGATTACGGGTATATACCCGCGATATGGAAACAAGATGTATTTGTACGGCCCTCAGACAGGCTGCATCGCAAAGTACTGCGCTTTACGATGAAGCTCTGGCACCTTCCGGTATCAAGGTCACCATGTTTCGTCTTCTTCGTCACATAAATGCGGGCGAGTCGGTCTCGATCACGGAACTGGCCGAGATCGTCAGCCTCGACCGTAGCACTTTGGGACGCAACTTGCGTGTTCTGGAAAAGCAGTCACTGGTGAGCATCGGGTCAGGTGAGGACGGGAGGGCAAGGATGGTTTCACTGACCAAAACGGGACGCGCTGTTCTGCAAGATGCGGAGCCTCGCTGGCAGACGGCGCAGAGCAGGTTCGTAGAGATCGTCGACAATGACACAATGGCCGTGCTGGACCGTTTGATACATAACTCCTTCGCGCCTGACGTCACTAGTGGACAGCGCAAATGAGCCTCCGGCAGCAAAGCAAATGGCATGGGGCTGGGGTCGCGCTGATCTGCGGTTCGCTGATCCTCTTGATTTCACTTGGGGTGCGCCACGCCTTCGGGCTCTTCCTGCAGCCGGTGAGCCTGGAGCAGGGATGGGGTCGGGAAACGTTCGCCTTTGCGATCGCCCTGCAGAACCTTGTCTGGGGGGCAAGTCAGCCCTTTACCGGCATGCTTTCGGACAGGTTCGGGGCCAAACCCATCGTGGCCATTGGCGCGTTTTTCTATGGCGCCGGCGTTTGGACAATGAGTGTCATTGGTGGCGAGAGTCTTTTCATTCTTGGTGCAGGCGTCCTTGTTGGTCTTGGTTTATCCGGCACGACATTCCCTGTGATCTTCGGTGCCATCAGCCGCCTTGTCGCGCCGCAGGAGCGGTCGCTGGCGATGGGGATTACCATGGCCGTGGGCTCGTTTGGGCAGTTTGCCATGCTCCCGATCTCATTGTGGATGATTGTCGGACTGGAATGGCAGGGGGCTTTGATTGCTCTGTCTGTCTTGGCCCTTGCCATGTTACCGCTCGCGTTTGGTATCCGAAACGCTCCGGCGCCTGTCGTGAATGCGGATGAAGACGTGTCGTTCTCCCAAGCCCTGAGAGATGCTTTCGGGCAGCGAGATTTCTGGCTTTTGTCTCTTGGCTTTTTCGCGTGCGGTTTTCAGGTGGTTTTCATTGCGGTGCACTTGCCTGCCTACCTCGCCGATGAGGGGATAGGTAGCGGTGTTGCAACGATCGTTCTGGCGCTGATTGGCCTCGTGAACATCTTGGGCGCATATTCTGCCGGTGTTTTCGGCAGCCGTCACCGCAAACCGATGCTTTTGTCGTGGATTTATCTTGGCCGGGCGGTGGTTATCGCCGCTTTTGTGCTGCTGCCAATAACCGCGACTACCGCTTACATTTTCGGTGCAATCATTGGGCTCTTTTGGTTGTCTACCGTGCCTTTGACGAATGGTACCGTTGCCGCCGTTTTTGGGGTCAAGCACATGTCCATGCTTGCGGGCATTGTCTTCTTCGCACACCAGCTGGGGTCGTTCGCGGGGGGATGGTTAGGCGGATGGCTCTACGACAGGACAGGTAGTTATGATATGGCTTGGGGTATCGCGATCGGACTAAGCGTCTTGGCGGCAGCGCTAAACTGGCCGATAACCGAAAGACCCCTCGCAGAACGGCGTGCCACACCATGATTAGACAAATGTTTGGACCATTCCTCTTGGCCGTCGCGTCTATGGCAGCGTTGGCGGCACTGTTCTTACTTTACCAAAACCCCCTGTTCGAGGTTTATTTGTCGAGCTGGCGTCTTTGCTGACGCATGGCTATCAGGCAACCCTATGTGACGGGTGCATCAGTGGCACAGGTCGCAGAGCTGCTTTAGGTCTGCCAGCCAAGCATATCGCTCTTTTGGCGCGGTTGGTGACGTTGAGTGTGCAGTAGGAAGCGTGACCGGCGCATTGAGCGCAGGCCTCTCTGATGCGACCTCAGGCAACATCGGCCTCAAGTGGGGCGGTGAGGTCTGCGTTCACGCCAGTGCGGTCTTCGGGGATATCGAAAAGGCCGGTCGAGATCGACCATCCGCTCACCGAGGGCAGGGTTGTCAGAACCGCAATGGGTATTGCGCATGAGAAGGCGATCAGCATCGGCGCGCCAAAGATCAGAGCCCAAGGTACCAGCACGGCAAGATAGGCTGTTAGCGTTATCCCGGCGATTGTCTGCGGCCAGAGCACCCGCGCGGCCTCTCGCCATTCCAGCCGGGCGCGGCTGCGCTGCTGGGCGTCCCATCCCACCCGCTTGTTAAAGAGCAGCCCAATCACAAACCGGGTGATCCCGAAAGCCACGATCGGCGCTGTAAGCATTGAAACAAGCGTTTCCGCAGCCCCGCTTATGATTACACGCAGACGCCCGCCATAGGCCTCTGATTGGGCGTCACTCGCCAATACCTGCAACAATCCCATGAATTTCGGCATCAGGTTGAGCGCTAGAACGACACCAAACAGGCTTAGACCTATCCAGAGCGGTGCGCCTTCGTATTGCGCCGGCATCGCGGCGAGGCTCGCGCCAAGTCCCACAAAGAGCATCCAGGCGGGCGCGGCAAGATACATCTGGATCGCCAGGTAAAGTTGAACGCGGCTCATGGGTGCGAGACCTGGCAGGCCCAATAGCCGGATGTATTGCATGTTTCCGTTGCACCAGCGCAGTTCGCGCCGAATGAAATCGGTCAGGCTCGGCGGGTTCTCTTCCCGGCTGTCGGTCTCCTCAGCCAAAACCCGCGTCTCGAAGCCTGCCCTGCGCATCAGCGCGGCTTCAAGCTGATCGTGGCTGAGAATGTAGCCCGAAAGCGGGCCGCGACCGGGCAGTATTGGCAGCATGCAATGCGCGTGAAACGGTTTGGTCCGGATCAGAATGTTGTGCCCCCAATTGGGACCGCAATCAGCAAGCCACCAGGCCGAGCCGAGCGTGTAGGAGCGCATCCCGTGACGCATGCCGAACTGGAACGCGCGCGTGAAAAACGTCTTGGATGGCAGGCCTGTCACGAGCGTCTGAAGCATTCCAACCTCTGGGGAAACCTGCATCACTCGAACGAGCCGGAGCACCGTGTCCGCCCCCATCGCGCTATCGGCATCAAGGGGAAGAAAGAAGTCATAATCCGTGCCGCAGCGGTCGAGGAATTCGGCCACGTTACCGGCCTTGTAGCCGCTATTGTCGGTGCGGCGGCGGTAGTGGATTGCGACATTGGGGTCTGCCCGCCGCCACTGGGCAACGCCTGCTTCCTCGCGCAGAGCGATGGTGGCAACATCGGTATCGCTGAGCACATGATAGTCGAAATGCGCAGCCCAGGGGGTGCGGGCCAGTTCCAATTGCAACTGCCGTAGTCTGGTAAGGGACGCTTCTGGTTCTTCGTTACGTAAAGGCATCACAA
>JBCCNY010000002.1:0-28065 GCA_039025595.1 Pseudomonadota bacterium
CTGCTTCACCGCGACCTGGCACGACAACCTGTCACCGCATGACGCCTCGCGTTTGGTGATATGGCTTTCCTCCGTGGGAAGAATGGACCCGCCCCCCGAGTGAATTTTCACCCGACATTGTGCGCATGTGCCACCGCCACCGCATGCAGAGGGTACGAACAGTTTCTGCTCTGCCAGAGTTTGCAAAAGCTTGCCGCCAGCCGGCACAGAAACGGTTTTTTCGCCGTTGATCGTGATGTTCACGTTTCCCGTCGAGACAAGACGCGAGCGGGCGGCCAGAATTATCGTCACGAGCGCGATAACAATCAGAGTGAAAAGCAATATTCCAAGGCCAAAAGTTGCCATTCAAAAAGTCTCCATTAGAGTTTCACGCCGCTGAATGACATAAACGCCATCGCCATCAGTCCGGCTGTAATGAAGGTGATGCCCAATCCCTGAAGTCCATCAGGGATATCGGAGTATTTCAGCTTTTCGCGGACCCCCGCCATCGCTGTGATTGCTAGCGCCCAGCCAAATCCGGATGAGACGCCGTAGGTCACGGATTCCGCGAAATTGTAGTCGCGTTCCACCATAAAGAGTGAACCACCCAGAATGGCGCAGTTCACCGTGATGAGAGGAAGGAAAACGCCAAGAGCATTGTAAAGAGGCGGGAAATACTTATCGAGCACCATTTCGAGGATCTGCACCAAAGCGGCAATAACCCCGATATAGGAAATCAGCCCCAGAAATGTGAGATCCACGTCCGGAAATCCTGCCCAGGAAAGCGCACCCGGCGCCAACAAATAGGTCAGGATCAGGTTGTTGGCCGGGACCGTGATCGACTGCACGATCATCACTGAGATGCCCAGACCAATCGCGGTCGCGATCTTTTTCGACACCGCGATGAAGGTGCACATCCCGAGGAAGAAAGAAAGCGCCAGGTTCTCAACGAAGATCGCCTTGACGGCGAGGGACAGTAGCTCTTCCATCAGTGCTGCTCCACCGTCTGGATTTTGAACTCGCGCTCTTCCACCTGTTCAGGCTTCCAGGCGCGGAAGGCCCAGATGATCAAACCGATGATAAAGAAAGCCGAAGGTGGTAAAAGCAGCATGCCGTTTGGCACGTACCAGCCGCCGTTGTTCACCGTTTGCAGGATGGTCACGCCAAACAGGCTGCCCGAACCGAAAAGCTCGCGAATGACGCCGACAAGCATCAGGATCAGGCCATAACCCAGCCCGTTGCCGACCCCGTCAATGAAAGAGGCCACGGGCGGATTTTTCATCGCGAAAGCTTCTGCGCGGCCCATCACAATGCAATTGGTTATAATCAGGCCAACAAAAACCGAAAGCGTCTTTGATATCTCAAACGCATAGGCTTTGAGGATTTGGTCCACGAGGATCACCAGCGATGCAATGATAACCATCTGCACGATAATCCGGATCGAGCCCGGAATATGATTGCGCAACATCGAAATGAACATCGACGAAAAGCCGGTCACAAAGGTCACAGCAATCGCCATCACAAAGGCCACCTGAAGCGACGATGTGACCGCGAGGGCCGAACAAATCCCCAGAACCTGAAGTGTGATCGGATTGTTATCGACCAAGGGGTCGGTCAGCATTTGCTTGCGTGTCTGAGCCATCAGATTGCTCCTGCCTTCAGGTTTGCGAGGAATGGCGCATATCCCTCTTCGCCCAGCCAGAACTTGACCAGGTTGTCGACGCCAACGGTGGTCAGCGTTGCGCCTGCCAGCGCATCAATGTGATAGTCTTCGCCCGCGGGTGGTGCGGTCTTTGCGACGGTGATCTGCAAGTCGCCCTCATCGTCCGCGACACGTTTGCCGTTCCATTGAGCCTTCCACCGCGGATTATCGACCTCCGCCCCGAGGCCCGGCGTCTCTGCATGCTCATAAAACTGCAGACCGAAGATATCGTTACCGTTTTCTTCCAGCGCGATGAACCCGTACAGCGTGGACCAAAGGCCATAGCCGTGAAGCGGCATGATCACCTTATCCAGCGCGCCCGCATCGTCGCGCAGCAAATAAACCGTCACATATTTTGACTGACGGCCGATCCCTGCCGGGTCATTTTCTAGCGCCCGCGACAATGCCGGATCGTCAGCCGCCGCGCGGTCATCGAAGGCGGTGGCATCGAACTGCGTTGTGAAATTACCCATGGACAGGTCAAGCACCTGGGGCTCAAACGCGGTGAACGCCTCTGCGACATCGATGCCCGGTTCATAAATGCCTGCGACCTGAAGAATGTTCACCTGCTTGTCCTTCAGCCGGTTCACATCCTGCATCGGGCGCAGCGATACGGCGACCGCTGACACCACCATCGACGCCACCAAACAGAGTGTCACCGCGACAAACACTGTCTTCGCAACAGAATCCGTCGGCAAAGCGAGAAACTTGCCAATTGGCCCTTTGGGCGCCTCGACGGCGGAGGTTTCTTCTGCCATCGCCTTATCCCTGCGCTTGGGCGTAACGTTTCGCCCGTCTCTTGATATTAGCCTGCACCACGAAATGGTCGATCAGCGGCGCAAACACGTTGCCGAATAGGATGGCGAGCATCATGCCTTCTGGGAAGGCCGGGTTGATCACCCTGATCATCACCACCATGAATCCGATCAGCGCGCCATATATATAACGACCCATATTCGTATGTGCACCCGATACCGGCTCTGTCACCATGAAGGCCAGACCAAACGCATAGCCCCCGATAACCAGATGCCAATACCAGGGCATTGCAAACATCGGGTTAGTGTCTGACCCGATCAGATTGAGTAAAAGACTGAAGGCGATCGTTCCGCCCAGACAGCCCACAACCATGCGCCAATTCGCAATTCGCGTGATCAGCAGGAAACTGAGCCCGAGCAATGCCGCAAGGGCAGATGTCTCGCCCATGCTGCCATGGATCAAACCGAGGAAGCTGTCCATCCAGGTGATGCCGTTCGCGGCAAGCTGCTCGACGCCGTCCGCTGCAGAGACAGCCAACGCTGTCGCCCCGGAATAGCCATCGACCGGCACCCAGACGGAATCTCCCGACATCTGCGCCGGATAGGCAAAGTAAAGAAAAGCCCGCCCCGTCAGCGCGGGATTGAGAAAGTTCTTGCCGGTGCCGCCAAACACCTCTTTACCGATCACCACGCCAAAAATTATGCCCAGCGCCACCTGCCAGAGCGGTGTACTCGCCGGCAGGATCAGGGTGTAGAGCATCGAGGTTACAAGAAAACCCTCATTAACTTCATGCTTTCGAACAGTCGCAAAGATGACTTCGAAAATACCACCCGCCACTAGAGTGGTTATGTAGATCGGCAAGAAATACATCAGGCCATGCGCCATATTGGCGAGCGGGTTGCTCGCATTGAACCCGATCCCGAAAAATTCGATGATCGCGGCGCGCCACCCGGATGCGCCGTGAATGGCAATGGCCTGATTGGTCTGAAGACCTGTGTTGTAAAGCGCCATCAAGATGCAGGGCACGGTCGCCAAAACCACATAGGTCATGATCCGCTTCATATCGATGTACGAGCGAGCATGCGGCGCGGCGGTCGTGACTGTCTTTGGCGTGTACAGAAAGCTCTCTACCATTTCGTAGAGAGGGAAAAGCTTTTCGTATTTGCCGCCTTTTTCGAAATGCGGCTCTATACGGTCGAAGTAGCTACGGAGACCCATGGCTAGCCTTCCTTCTCGATTTTCGACAGGCAATCGCGCAATGCCGCGCCGTATTCGTATTTCGCCGGACAGGCAAAGCTACACAAACCCAGGTCTTCCTCGTCAAGCTCCAGAACACCCAGCGATTGGGCAACATCGGTGTCCATAACAATCAAAGATCGCAAAAGTTGGGTCGGTAGAAAATCCTGGGGCATCAATTTCTCAAATGTGCCGATCGGCACCATAGCGCGCCGGCCGCCATTGAGATTACTGGTTAGAGCATAGAGCTTTTTCGAAAAAGCTGAGCCGAGCACTGGCTGAATTGCATATTTGCCAGGCATAGGCCGGATCCATCCCATCGTTATCTGAGCCTTGTCTTCTTCGATAACGGTAATCTGCCGCGCGTATCGGCCGATATAGGCACTGGGCCCTTCGCCCATCACACCGCTCAGTATCGAACCCGAAATCATCCGAACCGGTGCATTGGTTACGATCTCTTCCCGTAACAACTCCATCAAAGAGGCCCCAGCAAGCGTACGGACCAAACGCGGCTCTTTGCAAAGCGGACCAGACAGCGCGACCACCCGCGTCGGATCGAGCTTTCCCGTCAGCATAAGTTGCCCAATGGCGATCACGTCTTGGTACCAGATTGTCCAGACCGCCTGTTCTGGGGTTGGCGGGGTCAGAAAATGAATGTGAGTTCCAGGTAATCCTGCGGGATGCGGGCCGGAAAATGTCGCCTCGATAACGCCGTCTACGTCACCGCCCGGCGTTGCCACGCCATCGGCATGGCAGAGATAGGTTTTGCCTGATCCAAGCCGCGCAACAGTCTTGAGCCCCTCCCTGAATGCATCCGATTGGTCTGCGATGATCACCGCAGGATCAGCAGACAATGGCTCGGTGTCCATTGCCGTTACATAAATAGCGAGAGGTCGAGTTTCAGGGGCAGGTACTTTCGAATAAGGTCGCGTGCGGAAAGATGTCCAAAGCCCTGATGCGCAAAGACGCTCGACCAATCCCTCTTCGGTTTCGATGTCACCCACTTTGGAGAAATCCATCGGTTCTGAGAGCGTATCGTCGACCTCAATCTCCACGCTCACCAAAGCACGGCGATAGCCACGGTTCACGCCCTTGACCCGTCCTGAAGCTGGCGCCGTGATCAGCGCGGCCTCGGTGTCTTTATGAGCGAAGATTGGCGCACCCCGAGCGACGATATCGCCTTCCTGCACGGACAGACGAGGCTTCAACCCTACGTAGTCGGAACCCAGTACAGCGACGGTGCTGATGGAGGGGCCATCATGAATTGTCTGAACTGGTTCACCTTTGACAGGTATATCCAGTCCTTTGCTAAGGCGATATTGCAACACCCGGCTTCACCCTGATTGTATACCAAGGCGCACCGCTCGCACGGAACGCAGACTCGGCTCTTTCCCGTTAGGCCGACTATGCAGATAATCAAGGGAATTATCAACACGGGCAGAAGCGGTTTCTTCGATTGGAAGCGATTCGTCGCAGTGCAGCAAATTGCCGATGCGAGCGATCCGAGGTACCAATTTCCGTGATGTTCCAAAAGCTCACACCAGCGCGAAACACGCGACCTTTCTTTGCCCTATGCGTCTGCACAGTCCTGATTGGCTGTTGGTCGCAACCCCAAACGCTGGAATTTCGCGGTCAGACGATGGGCACGCATTATTCCGTTGTTGCCGTGGACGCGACTGGGGATCTGGATCCACAAGCTGTCCAGCTGGCCATCGATACCACATTGGTCGATGTGAACGCGGCAATGTCGAATTGGGATCCCGATTCCGAAGTATCGCGGTTCAACAACGGCGGCACAGAAGCGGTCGAGATATCGCCTGAGCTGGCCGAGGTTGTGGCCTTGGCAAACGAGGTGCATGCAGCAAGCTTCGGGCAGTTTGACATCACGCTCGGTCCGCTGATCGAGCTATGGGGATTTGGCGACCGAACGACACAGAGCGCTGTGCCGAGCGATGATGAGATTGCCCAAGCAATGGACGTGGTGGGTCAGAGTCTTTTGCTCACGATGACCCGCAACCCTGATACACTACAAAAGCGCGATGTCCGCGTTTCTGTCTTCCTGTCCTCAATTGCCAAGGGCTACGGGATTGATCGCGTTGCGACCACGTTGCGAAGCTTAGGGTTGACAGACTTCATGGTCGAGATCGGAGGCGACCTGATAACGTCGGGTCAAAACACCCGTGGCACGGCGTGGCAGATTGGCATCGAGCGTCCGGACCAGGCCAGCCACAGGGTCGAAGATGTTGTCCCACTAAGTGACATGGGTATGGCGACCTCAGGGGACTATCGAAACTACTTCGAAAAGAACGGCGTGCGTTACTCGCACATCATCGACGCGACGACCGGACGCCCTGTCACGCACCAGACGGCTTCTGTGACAGTTTTGTCCGAAAGCGCTATGGCGGCAGATGCCTGGGCCACCGCCCTTTTGGCTCTCGGCGCAGAGCTCGGATTGCCGGTCGCAGAAAAAAACGATCTCGCCGTCTTCTTTATTGTGAGGGACGCCAGTATATTAGCGACAGGGTTTTCAACTCTCGCCAGTTCGCGCTTCACCGAGATTTTGGCCAGCGAGGAGGATTGATCATTTTGTCAGAGTTCTTTCTTGCCTTCGGGTTGCTCGTTCTGATCGTTCTGGGCATGTCACTGGGCGTCATCTTCATGGGTAAACGGATCAAGGGTAGCTGCGGCGGGTTGAATGCCATCACCGGCAGCGATCGATGCGTCGTCTGCGCCAAGGAAATCGACCCGAACAGCCCGCTGAAAGAGCGCCTGCAATGCCCGCGCGCCAAGAAAATCGCAGAAAAAATGGCAGCGGAACGGCCTTAGAACGCCGCAGAGTTACTCGATCACGCGGCTCATACCTTACCGCAAGAAGTCATTCACTTAGGAAAGACGAAGCTCAGCTGGCCCTCAGTGGCAAAAATCCCAGCGTCAGAAGACACAAAGCGGCGGCCAGACCCCAGACCCACAATTGCCAACGTGGGCCTTCCGCCTTCCAAACCTTGCGATAGCGATGGCCGGCAAGGCAGGCCAGAACAAAGATCGCCGTCGCGATGACCGGCGTGAGAAAAAACGCGTCGTTGATCAGAATGGTTCCCTAGGCGAGGATTTTGTGTGTAATCTGCTTGGCACAGCTAAGGTTGGAGATTCAACAGGGAGCCTGAGCCTATGCCCGCTTCATACAGACCGCCCGTGCGTGGCGATGCGAAAGTGAAGACAGTCAGTCAGTCCAAGAACAGCAATATGTCCAGCGATGGAACAACCGTGCAGTTGCTTCTGGACCAAAAAGGCGGATCGGTTTTCTCAATTAAACCAGAAGAAACGCTGGGGCGCGCTGTTGAAGAGCTGCGCGATCGGCGCATTGGTGCGCTGATGGTGACAGACGAAAGCGGAATACTGTGCGGTATTCTCTCTGAGCGCGATATCGTCCGGAAACTGGCCGAAACCCCAGGCCGGACCCTGCCGCAGCACGTCGAGGACGTGATGACGCGCAAGGTTGAGGTATGCACTCCCAACGAATCACTCGTTTCTGTTCTGCGGCGCATGAGCGCGGGTAAGTTCAGGCATATGCCGGTTGTCGAAAAGGAGCGGCTGGTCGGGCTGATTACAATCGGCGATGTCGTCAATTTCCGCCTGCAGGAACTGGAGCACGAGGCATTGCAACTCAAGCAATTGATTGTCGGCTAGAACCTTTATTACCTTTCCGCGCGAGGATTGTGCGCTTTAGCAGATGTCGCCCCGATTTTTGTGTGTTAGGACGCCGATCTGCAGAATGGGGAAAGACCCGTGGCGAACCACGTGCACAAGGGCGATTTGCCGGATGACCTGACACTCGGGACTGTTATCGCAGTCGATTGCGAGACAATGGGTCTTCTGCCCCATCGCGACAGGCTCTGCGTGGTGCAGTTATCCGCCGGAGACGGTGATGCGCATCTGGTACAGATTTCGCAATCACAAACGTCCGCGCCAAACCTGACGAAACTGCTATCCGACAAGGATGTACTGAAACTTTTTCATTATGGGCGTTTTGACATTGCGGTTTTGCTGCATCGGTTTGGCGTCACAGCCGATCCCGTCTATTGCACCAAGATCGCCAGCAAGCTTGTCCGGACATATACCGACCGTCACGGGCTCAAGATCCTGCTTCAAGAGCTGCTCGACATCGACATTTCAAAACAGCAACAGTCGTCTGACTGGGGTTCCGACACGCTGACGCAAGCTCAGATCGAATATGCCGCCTCCGACGTTCTGTACCTGCATCGTCTGCGCGCAGAGCTCAACCGCATGTTGGAGCGGGAGGGTCGAACAGACTTGGCAGAAGCTGCGTTTGGTTTTCTTCCGGTTCGCGCGCGTCTCGATCTCGAAGGTTGGCCTGATACAGATATTTTTGGTCATTGATGATGGCTGTCTCTGATAACTTCCATTCCCGCCTTGTTGCGTGGATGAAGATCGTTCTTCCTTTGACCGCACTTGGTCTTTTGTCGACGTTGTTTCTGATATCGAACACCGTTGATCCCAGCCAAAGCCTACCGACAACCACGATCGACTTGGCCTCACGTGCCGAAAACGAGGGCGCGACAAACACGACATTCGCTGGTGTCACCCGGCGTGGCGACGAGGTTCGAGTGACGACTGCAACGGCACGTCCCAGCCGGGATAACCCGCGGATTATCGAGGCCTTCGATGTTACAGCTCAGTTCAACCTGATCTCTGGCACGGTTCTGGACGTGGTCTCTGACAGCGGCGATCTGCATCACAGTGATCTCACAGCCACGCTTCAAGGCGACGTGAGGCTCGTCTCGACCATTGGCTACAAGATCAATACCGCGCAGCTCGACGCCCGATTGGATGAGTTATACGCAGAGACGCCGGGCGCGGTCACGGGTACCGGACCACCCGGAGATCTTGTTGCCGGACGCATGATCTTGACCCAAAATCCTGAAACCGAAGCCGCAACTTTACGTTTCACCGACGGGGTCAAGCTGATATATCGGCCCAACAGTTCCAGGGAAAATTGAC
Source organism: Pseudomonadota bacterium (assembly GCA_039025595.1). Taxonomy (GTDB): domain Bacteria; phylum Pseudomonadota; class Alphaproteobacteria; order Rhodobacterales; family Rhodobacteraceae; genus Roseovarius. The sequence goes on from JBCCNY010000002.1 coordinate 8,693, forward strand.
GTGAACTATGCGATCACAGCGCTGCTTTCTGCGATCATGACCGGATCGGTGGCGCTTTCCGCGGCCGCACAAGGCGCGCAGGTCGCCTTTGGCGATACTGTCCAGAACAGTGCGCTGCCCGTTGAAGTGACCGCTGATAATCTCGATGTCAATCAGGATAATGGCACGGCTCTGTTCACCGGCAACGTCCTGATCGGACAAGGCGAGATGCGTTTGTCCGCGCCGCGGGTTCTGGTGATCTACAAAGACGACGAATCCGGGATCGAAACACTGCAAGCCTCCGGAGGCGTGACGCTGGTGAGCGGCGAAGACGCCGCCGAAGCTCGGCAAGCTGATTATAACATTGATAGTGGGTTGATTGAGATGGAGGGCGATGTGCTGCTCGTCCAAGGCATCAACGCGCTTTCCGGAGACCGGATGTTTGTGGATACAAGAGCTGGAACGGCTCGTGTCAGCGGTCGGGTCAGAACCATATTGCAGCCTCAAGGCGATTCCGAATGACCACTAGACCTGAACTTCGCGTTGCCCACGAAAACGCCGGTCTTGTAGTAAGTAACCTCCGTAAGAGCTACCGGAAAAAAGTGGTCATACGCGACGTTTCCTTGAGCCTGAAACAAGGGGAAGTTGTCGCCCTTCTGGGGCCCAACGGATCGGGCAAAACCACAACTTTTTATGCCATCGCAGGCTTGATTACCGCTGAAGGCGGTCGTGTAAGTCTCGATGGCCGCGACATAACAACGCTTCCCATGTATCGACGCGCAAAGCTCGGTGTAGGATACCTGCCGCAAGAAATGTCGATTTTTCGAGGCATGTCCGTCGAAGACAACATTCTGGCGATTCTCGATATCACAAGTGGCGAGCGCCACAGACGCCGCGAACGTTTGGAAGAACTGTTGTCGGAGTTTTCGATCGAGCATCTTCGCCGCGCGCCTGCGCTGGCGCTATCGGGTGGTGAGAGGCGGCGCGTCGAAATCGCACGGTGCTTGGCCGCCCAACCTCGATATCTGCTCCTCGACGAGCCCTTTGCCGGCGTCGATCCGATTTCTGTTGGCGACATTCGTCACCTTGTAGGGGACCTAAAAAAAAGGGGGATCGGCGTTCTGATCACCGACCATAACGTGCGAGAGACACTAGAAATCGTCGACCGCGCCTACATTCTGCATGATGGCAAAGTTCTGATGTCTGGCACTCCCGAAGAAGTCGTCGCAAACTCGAATGTGCGGCGGGTCTATCTAGGTGAGAATTTCCAGATCAGGTAGAAGACCTGTTACACAGTGTTAACGTAATCCTCATTGACAAGGCCTGATTTCCGCGCGTCAATTGGGCATGACGCAGCTGAAACAAGACCTGCCGAACGCACAGCGACATGTATCAGCAGGGTATTATGACAGGTCACAGCGACGTTGTCTTTCTTACGGTACGGGCACACACTGAGGGCTTCGGCTCGCCCGTTTCTCCGTTTGCATGCTGGAGGAATTAATGCGCTATCAGATAACCGGGAAACAGATCGATGTCGGTCAGGCTCTGCAAACTCATGTCGAGACGGAGCTTGGCGCCGTCATAGACAAGTATGCCGAGCGTCCGACAGACGCCAATATTATCTTTTCCAAGAGCGCAAACGAGTTTGTATGTGAAGCAATTGTTCACTTGTCCACGGGTCTTACAACGCAGGCCAAGGCACATGCGCATGAAATCTACACGGCCTTCGATCAATGCAGCGAAAAAATGGAGAAACAGCTGCGCAGGTACAAGCGACGGTTGAAAGACCATCATAAGGACCGTTCGATACCAGTTGAAATTGAGCAAGCTTCTGCGTATATCCTAGCTTCTGAAGCGGCGACTGACGACTCGGAACCGGATAGTCTGCAACCCATCATTGTGGCGGAAATGGAAACAAAAATCCCGTCACTCTCCGTAGGAGAAGCTGTTATGCAAATGGAGTTGGCAGGTGCCCCGGTCCTAGTCTTTAGAAATGATGGTAAAAAAGGTATTAACGTTGTGTATCGTCGAGATGACGGAAATATAGGTTGGATCGACCCCTAGCCGCCACCGTTTGACACCATCAACCTTTGACGCTGTGCGAATCGCAGAATTCAACGCATGAGGAGTTTACCGAATGCAGTTCTCTGAAATTTTGACACCTGAGGCTATCCGCGTACTAAATGGAGTGACAAGCAAAAAGAGATTGATGCACGAACTCGGGGCATCCGCGGAGGCCGTTTACGGGCTGGACCCGGCGAAGACAGTAGACGCGTTGCTCGACAGGGAAAATCTGGGCCCGACCGGTGTCGGCAATGGCGTCGCCCTGCCCCATGCCAGATTGGAAGGCCTCGAGGACGTTGTTGGCGTCATGGTGCTGTTGCAGACGCCGATCGATTTTGCCTCTGTTGATCGCCAGCCCGTTGACTTGGTCTTCGCTCTATTCGCGCCCGTCACTGCCGGCGTGGAACATTTGAAAGCTTTGGCGTTGGTGTCGCGGACACTGCGCGAACTGTCTGTTTGTGCGAAACTACGGGCAAACGATAATCCGGCAACGCTTTACGCAATTTTGACCGAGGCTCAATCTGTTCAGGCCGCCTAGCATCTGACTATGCCCAGGGCCCAAATCCAAACATCATGTAGTCGCGCTGATAGACGGCTCTGACACGATCTTCGATATCTTCGTCGTAGATGTCCGACAAGCTATAGGGAGCATCTGCGTCCGTTTTCGGCACACCCTGTGGTGTTGCATATCCAACCGTTTGCGCGACAACCGGGAGCATGGACGCCATTTCATCTTCTCGTACGACAAAATCGGGCGGACCGAATTGCGCCATACCTTGCAAGATCGCCGCTTGGCTCGCCCAATGCGCATCAACGCGTACGTTGGTTTGACCCGCGAGATTCTTCTCCAGGAAATCAAAGAAACCTAAAAAAGCCTCTCGATGGACGTGCTTGTCGTAAGACGCATCCAGCCGACCAGGCAGAGGAAGTTTGAAGCTGTTGCGCAGTATCTTGCGAATCTCCAGGAAACTGCCTGGTTCGGTTGACAGGATCTTGTCGCAGAACGCTCTGTGCGCGCGCGCCACGGGATGACCCAGAACCGTAAAACTCCGATGTCCTGTTTGTCGACGCTTCCACTGCCGCAGCGCCTTTTGGTTTCGAGGAGAGGGCAGGTCTTCCGGGGCAACACCATCAAGGCTCCCCAACCAGAGTTTTACCGATCTCTCCGGCCCGGATCTGATAGGCATGAACAGGAGCGCGGCCTCTGCGCCTGTTACAAAACCGGGCACGGCCGGTCCTCGTTTCGGTTCAAAATCCGGCACCTGAGTCAGATCAAAGCTATCCATGCCGGACAACGCGCGCGCCATGTCATCGTAATTGACCACGGTATCGCGGAAGGCTGATGGGTTTTGTTTCTTCAGGTTGCCATCTAAGATATCGAGCTGCGCGGCGCTTCCAAGATATCGTGCGAGCCCATTTATTACGTCTAGATCCCGCAGATCTTCGTAGGTGAGATAGTACGCAGTTTGCCCACTCGATTGCAGCCGATGTTGCAGAGAACGCTGAAAATCCTGCAGACGCGCCGCGTGCTCCTCGAACTCCACCTCATCGAAACGCACCTGCGCTCCCTTGCGTTGCTTTACATTGGTCAGCTTCCATTGACCCGTTTCTTTCGCGATTTTGAGGCTGATATAGCTCTCTAGCGGATTGCGTGTCAGGATCACCTTCGCGCATCGCGGGTCGCTCAACACAATGTCCAGAACACGTGGGTCATGGTCGCCAAAGTAACGGAAACCCGCCAGCACATTGGGAAAGCCCTTTATCGCAGTGATCAGACGCGACGGGTCTTCATCGCGCGCTCGGCGTGTCACACCACCAATCTGGTCGGTCTTGGGATACCCAATGAAATGAGGATTAAAGGCCTCACCGACACAGCTAACATCGCCAAGCGCATTCAGGTTTGCCTCTAGAAGGTTAGAACCGGTGCGCATCTGAGCAAAAATGACAAAGTAGTCAAAGCGCGGTTGCATCATGCTCTAGCGGACAATGTAGGGACGGCTCGGTTGGCGCCGCTCTTCGACAGGCTCACCCACCGGGAAGTCACCCATCAGATAGGGATGCATGCCCTGGTTTTTCAGATTTTGCAAAAATTGACCGAACCCGTTCAAATCCACCATGCGCGGTGCTTCCGATAGACTAGAAACACCCTGCTTTCCAATTTCATCAAGTATGATTTGTAAGGGCTCCATTGGCGCTTCGATAAATTCCGCAAGGCTCCAGATCCGGATACGCGCCTTGGACCATTGCGATCGCAGCACATCAAGGTGGTTTGACTCTCTGCTTTGCAGTCGAGCCGCCGTTTGTCGTATCTCAGTGAAATTCATATTCGATTGAAAAAGGGGAACGGCCCAGGCACCGGATATGACTGAGATTTGCGCATTGGGATCTTTGGCGATGTCCCACTCAATCTGATCGATGTTGTCTCTGGGCCCGATCTGAAAGCACTGGCGTTCACCCCGCGTATTCCAGATCAAACTCGACAGAAAAGCGCGCTTGTTATAATCGCGCAGCTTCGCGCTATTGCTCAACGCACCGTTGATGATCTTTTGCCCGTCGGAATACTCTGCCTGGTCTGTTGCAAACAAATGTCCGTGAACGCGCGCGCCGGTCATTTTCGCCAACCAAGGTTCAAAATTCTCGAAGAGGTCGCTGAAGCCCTCAAAAACAGAATACGCCGCACAGGTCGGGCCAACTTCGTGGCTTTCCACGGGAAAGCGGCTCTGCATGTATAGACCGATCCGTCCCCGTGTTCGACGTTCGACCGCCTTCGCAAAAATGCGGTCTATTTTCCCCGGATTAGGCTCTGTTTTTTTTACCAGAGTTGAGGGATCCGCCAAAAACGTATTGTAGAGTTTGCCAGCGAAAGGCCAGATTTTTCGAGCGACAAAGCAATCGGAACGTCGCAAGAGCTGAAGGTGATCGTCATAGAAAATATGCGGTTTGCCCTGATAATCGAACTTCGAGAGAGTCAAAGATCGGCTTTCTATTCTACGGGAGTAAAGTCGGGCGAGAGTCTGAAAGTAACTTTCATCGGGAATCCAGACACGACGAAAATAAGCGTCATAAAGACCACGATCAGGGTCATCGAGAATGGCTGACAGAGTTTGGCGCGTCAGGCACCACCATTGGCTTCCCATATGCGGAACAAGTCCAGCCGGTATTTTCCGTCGATAGCCCAACTTTCGCTGAAGCGTGACAAAGGCATCGAACATCGCTCGATTGCGCCGCCAGGAGAATGGAAAGCTGAGCGTGAACCGTTCCTGATCCAGTCCGCCGATGGTCCAGGGGACTTCGGACGTCGTAGCGCTTTCGATAAAGTCGGTTTGCGGTCTTTCAGCCAGATAATCGACCAGATCCTCGACAGGACGCAGTGGAAGGCATGACCCGGATGCCAGATAGACGTGACGGACATCAGGAAATGTATCAAGGAGTAATCGCGAGGCGCTCTGCGTTGCCGCGACAAGGCCCCATGACCCCCATTCACAGCGATGCCGCTTGCAAAACCGCACATTGCTCAGATCCGCAACGGCCTTCTTGAACGCGTCAAAAACCGGCTTCGGCACGTTCTTATCGGCGTGGATGACGATAGGGCAGCCTGCATTTGACCAATGCCGCGCGACCTGTTCAGCGCGGTCAAAAGCCGTGTGGACCAGCATCAGAATGCCGACGCTCACGCTCTGCTCTCCCTCATGCCCAATTCCCCTTGGACATCAAGCCAAGGATTTCAAGTTGTCGCCAGTTTATGTATTTCTCCGACCATTTACACCACAGATCCGGATTTTCCTGCAGGTTCTGATAATACGACCTGTATTCCATACTGGCCGAATAATGCTGGCCACGCCGCAGCTCTTCTTTGGCCTTTTCTGCAAAACTGTTGAGGAACTTCGCATGAAGCAGAACTCCGCTGGCTTTCTCGCCGCCCCATTCGTCATAGGTACGATTGAGCCCGCGAGGCAAAAGCATATGAGTCGAGCTGACATAGGTGTAGCGGCTGTTCCACTTGACCAACGGTACCTTGTTCAGCGCTGGTGCCATCCGCGGATTATCGCGAAAGAACACGCGGGACCGCGGACCGCCTTGTATCCAGAGATTTCCATAGCTCGGATTTTTCTCGATCGTGTAATTGCCCGGATCGAACCAACACGCGACTTCGAGCGGGTCTTGTCCCGGTTCATAGGGATAGGCGTCGATGCGACCTTTGGGATACATATCCAACAGCATCGCGCCAAAGGACCGAACCTGGCTGACCTCTAGCCAATCGGTCAATGCACGGATCGGGCGCGTATCGCAAAACGGATAAATGAACAACTCGTCGGGATCGACCACGAGGGTCCAATGATCATGACCATATCGCCTTTGCAGCCAGTTCAGCCAATCTACACCGAATTTCGCGCGTCTGTAGCTGTCGCTGGTATGCCAGAGCGACACGTCTTTCTGCTGCGCAAGAAAATCCCCACTGCCGTCTGTACTGTTATTATCGACAATCAAGAAATGTGAGACCCCAAGCTCTCGGTAGTATTTCAAGAAATAGGGCAAACGAACATATTCGTCCCGTAGAGTGGAGAACAGCAGGATATCTCCGGGGCGTATCGCCTTCGTCCGATCTGAAACACGGCGCAATCGAAAGCTCTTGCGCAGCGCTCTTAGCCTGTGGCGCTTGCGACGAAGACGCAATCCGTATGATTCCAGCAGCTTCAACGCTCGCTCCTCTGGACGGCGGGTTCGACCCGCCGCATGCTAAGCCACTAAAATTAAAACTTTATTTTTTTGGTCAGTTGGCTTCGCTACTTCCGACCCACTCTCGTGGGACTATCGCCATTTCAATAAGCTATTGTTTCTAATCCGTAAACTACCGGACAATCAAACCCAGCCACCGCGTGACATCAGGCCCATAGCTTCTAGCTGGCGCCATCCTGTAAAACGAGTGGATTGATCGCACCAAAGGGTGGGATCTTCATTCAACGCATCGTAATAAGGCGCGTAAAGCGCGCTATTGGCAAAATGCTCGTCGCGTTGCTTTTCCTCAGCGGAGCGGGCGACAATCGAGTCCAGAAACTTGCTATGAAGCAGAATTCCCGACAGCGATTCTGCACCTGTATCGTCGTAGACCTTGTTCAGGCGGCGCGGCAGCAAAGAATGGGTCGAGCTGACATACACATAGCGACGGCTCCATTTCACAAGGGGTATCTTGCCTAGCGTTGGCGCTCGCCGAGGGTCTGACGCAAAGAAGCGCCGCGCACGCACGCCTCCTTGAATCCAGAGATTATGCAGATCCTCTTTGCGCTGTATGCTGTAATTGCCGCTATCAAACCAGCAAAGTTGGCGGAAAGGGTCGGTTCCAGGCTGGTACTTTTCTCGGCCCAGTCGCTGCTTTGGGTACATATCCAACATCAGCGCGCCGAAGGATGATCGATCATGGTCTTCGAGCCATTCCACAAGAGCCGGTAACGGACGGGTCGTGTGGTAGGGATAGATCAGAATTTCATCTGCATCGACGGTCAGACACCAGTGACCGGCACCGTATCGAAACAGCAGGCAAGTCAGCCAATCCATTCCAAATCTGGATTGCCGGTAGCTCCCAGCTGCAGACCAAAACGAAACATCCGGCTGATGCTTCAGAAAATCTACCACGTCATCCGTACTGCCATTATCGACGACAAGAAAGTGAGACACGCCTAAATCCCTGTAGTAGCTTAGGAAGTAAGGCAGTCGCATCATCTCGTTGCGGATGGTGACAAAAAGTAAAATATCTTTTGGGCGGATTGCCGCGGTTCGGTCACTTGAAACAATCAAGTGCCCGAACTTTCGCAGCCCTCGAAATCGGAGCATTCGGCGGCGCCAGCGCAAACGATATGCTTCACGAGCGCCGCGAAAGAGGCTCTGTTTCACCTCCGGCGGCACACCAAGCGCGGTCTCACTGTGCCGCTTTTGATGCGTGCGTGATTTCGTGCAGGTACCCCATAAGATCTTGTCGCAGATCGTCCCGGGCCAAAGCAAAAGCGACGGTCGCCTGCAAGAAGCCTGCTTTGGAGCCGCAATCGAACCTTTGACCGTCGAACCGGAAACCGTAGACCTCTTCGCCCTCATCTCTGGCGGCGTCTATCGCATCTGTAAGCTGGATCTCTCCGCCTGCACCTGTCTGCTTTTTGTTCAATTTCTGCAAAACGGTGGGCGTCAGAATATACCGTCCGATCACCGCCAGATTTGACGGCGCCTCACCGGCAGGGGGTTTTTCGACCATACCTTTGGTTGAAACGAGCCGACCATGATCTTCCTTGATATCGAGCATGCCGTAAGACGATGCCTTGTCCTCCGTCACTTCCATGGCGGCGACGAAATTTCCACCCGTTTCGCGATAAGCTTCCGCCATCTGAACCAGACACGGTTTTTGGCCTGCAATAACGTCATCGGGAAGGATGACCGCAAATGGCTCGTTTCCAATCAGACGACGTGCGCACCAAACAGCATGTCCAAGGCCGAGCGGTTTATTCTGACGGGTATAGGCGATCTCGCCGCTATCCATGTTTGTTGACTTGAGGACCTCCAACAGATCGTCTTTGCCTTTTTTGCGTAACTCTTGCTCTAGTTGTGGGGCATTGTCGAAGTAGTCTTCGAGAGCACCCTTACCGCGGGACGTCACAAAAATGAATTCCTTGATCCCCGCCTCGCGCGCCTCATCGATGGCGTATTGGACCAGCGGGCGGTCAACCAACGTCATGATTTCCTTCGGAACAGACTTTGTCGCAGGTAGAAAGCGCGTTCCCATCCCAGCAACAGGGAATATCGCTTTCGTCAACTTTTTCCGCATGGCACTTCCTTTCGAATACGCAGTAACAGACAATCGCGGCTTATGGATTTCGGGTATAACCTTTTATCGCGCGTCAGGTTGAAATATTCATGATTAAACTGTGGCGCAAATGTGGCGAAAATGTGCGGCGAAGTTCAATCAATATGCATTTCACCCATCATTCGTTCAATCCTTAATACATCCTCAGGGTTATTGAGCTCCCAGAACTGCCGACCACGCGCATCGACTTCCACGCAAGTCACGGATCGACCCGTTTCCAGAAATCTCAACTGCTCCAGACCCTCCAACTCTTCCAAACGCCCTGCTGGAAACTGACGATAGCGCTCCAACGCCGCCGATCGATAGGCATAGACGCCTACGTGATGAAAAACAGGGGTCATCGCGGTGTCAGGATAGTCGGCAGCCATATAGGGTAGCACCTCTTTGGAAAAATAGAGAGCGCGTCCCTTGGTGTCGAATACCGCTGTCGTTCCTCCGACGCGGCCCTGGGCGCGATCCTCGCGGAAACTGCGCAATGTCCGACCGTCGCAGCGCAAGACAGGCGTCGCAACCTGCGCACCGCGATCCGTGCGCAACCGCATTACGAGGGCGTCAACAAACCACGGTGGCGTTAAAGGCGCGTCGCCCTGCAAGTTGACAATCAGCTCATAAGAGCTTCCGATGTTCTCCAAAGCCTCGGCACACCGTTCCGTCCCATTGCCACACGATGAGGACGTCATCACGACCTCTGCACCGAAATCAACACAGGCCGTTGCGATCCGCGCATCATCCGTTGCAATCACAATGCGGTCGGCATCCACAATCTCGCGCGCTGCGCGCCATGTACGTTCTATAAGACTCCGAGAAACGCCATTGGCGCCTTTGAGCATCGCCAGAGGTTTTCCCGGATAGCGAGACGATGCATAGCGCGCTGGGATGACGACCAGAAGCGACATCAGTCGGCATACCCGACGAGTTTCAACACCTTCTCCGCAGACCTATTTGTCTCAAGATCTCTGGTTTTCATTCCATTCGGTCCGTCTCAACACCTTGTCCCAAAGCACAACGGGCTTTATCATGGCATATCAACGGATCAGCAAGAATTCCGTGTCAAAAATTCTTTGAAGTTGGCTCGAGCATATGTTTCAGACAACCAGAAATAGATCTTTTCTTGGCTCTGCCGTTACCATTGCAGAGCTCGTGTACCACACGACCGTAAGAGACGTGCGCAAAACGCATGGCAACGCGTTCATGGCCCTTATTGTAAACATCATGACGGCCGTGATTTTTGTAGTCGCCTTTTATGCCATGTTCACGGTCCTTGGACTGAAGGGTGCCAAAGTACGCGGTGATTTCCTGCTATACATTATGTCAGGGATTTTTCTGTTCCTAACCCACATCAAGGCGCTCAGCGCTGTCTCGGGCGCTGAAAACTCATCCTCTCCGATGATGCAGCATGCACCAATGAACACGATAATCTCGATTGCGTCGGCGGCTATCGGCGCCCTGTACCTGCAGGTTTTGTCCGCCCTCGTCATTCTTTTCATTTATCACACCATGTTTCAGCGCGTCGAGATTGATGACCCGGCCGGCGCCTTCGGCATGCTGCTGATCGCGTGGTTCACGGGTGTGGCGGTGGGTTTATTGTTTCTTTCAATAAAGCCGTGGTTTCCGACTTTCGCTCAAATGGCCCAGACCATCTATATGCGCATCAATATGGTTGCCTCTGGAAAACTGTTTGTCGCAAACATGTTGCCCAGCTACATGGTCGCATATTTTGACTGGAACCCTCTATTTCACGTCATCGATCAGTGTCGAGGCTTCATTTTCGTCAACTACTTTCCCCGCACGACAGACTACGTCTATGCGATTAAAGTGGGTTTGGTGCTGATGATCATCGGCTTGCTCGGGGAATTCTATACCCGACAATACGCCTCGGCGAGTTGGGCCGCACGCAGATGAGAGCATTGCTGTTTCTGGTTCTGTTTTCGGGGATGGCGAGCGTTGCACATTCCGACAGCCTGCCTGCATTCTACGATGTTGCAGGTATCGAACAGGAGGATGTTCTAAATATCCGTGCAGCGCCGGAGCTATCCTCTCGAATCCTGTCGACGCTTCCGCATAATGCCACCAATTTGGAGATTGTCGCGCTCGACACCAACGGCGAATGGGGCCAGATAATTTTTGAAGAGAGCAACGGCTGGGTGTCCCTGAAGTTTCTGGCCCGCCAAGCGGGACAGCCTGACGACGAGCTTCCGCGCCCTCTCGCTTGTTTCGGCAACGAGCCTTTCTGGAACTTGACGCTGCCGATGGGGGAGCCCGCGAAAATCACCCGCATGGATGCGGAACCAATACTGGTTGACACGCTTGACCCGGTTACATCAGCCAATCAGACTGACCGCTACGCCGTTTTTGGTCAAGGCGAAGAGCAGGTTTTTACCTTCATTTTTCATCGCGACCAATGCTCAGATCAAATGTCGGACCGTGCGTTTGGAATGAGCGTTGACGTATTCATGACCGAGGAAAGCGGCGTGAGTTACGTGACTGGCTGCTGTAACCTGATCCCTTAGCACGGGCATATCGGGCTGACGCATCAGACCGCGCACAGGACGGAGCGCTAATCAACGACCCGCATGGTCAGATTCAGGCGCCCGCCCTTTTCAAGCAAGCTCGAGGATTGCCCGCGAATCCGGTCGACGCCATGGAATTTCAGCCGCGCCTCTCCACCCATCACAACGACATCTCCCGATGAAAGCCAAACCGACTGTGTCTTGCCACCGCGCGTGTCATTTCCCATTCGAAAAAGACCATCGTCGCCAAGGGATACCGAAAGTACCGGCCATGTGAAGTCCGCCTCGTCGCGGTCCTGGTGCAAGCCCATCCTGGCCTCAGCACTGTAGAAATTCAGCAGGCAGCAATCTGGGTCACGTCGGGCGCTTACAAGCTTATGCCAAATTGATAGGGCGCTCTCCGGCACAGGAGGCCATGCCACACCGTTTGGATGACGATCGGCATACCGGTAGCCCCTTTTGTCGGACACCCACCCATATCGACCTGCAGACGTCATCCGGACTGACATTTTCCGCCCGGATGGCGTAACCGGCGAAAAAAGTGGTGCCGCGGTAACAACCTCTCTGAGTTCCTTTACGAGGCGGCGTTGGTCGTCATGCGACAAATACGCTTTGAAGATCTCAAATCCCCGGATCGAAAGCCGCTCTTCCACCGTTCGTTGCTCCTTTTTCATCATTTCGGTTCAATTAGAGCAGTTTTGCTCCTTCCTGCGCGGCTCGCGGCTTGCAGGCTCTAGACTGCACTCTTATATGCTCACCGAATTGCCCGGTACGTCCTGTGCCGGTGTCATGCGTTGGCGATCAGATGCCGCAACGGGTCTGGTCACCTGACCATCGCCTAAAGAGAAAGGGATTGAACACATGTCGAAAGTGATTGGTATAGACCTCGGAACGACAAACAGCTGCGTCGCTATCATGGATGGCAGCCAGGCGCGAGTGATAGAGAATTCAGAAGGGGCGCGAACAACCCCTTCCATCGTGGCCTTCACAGATGACGAACGCCTCGTTGGCCAGCCCGCCAAACGGCAGGCCGTGACCAACCCCGAGAACACGATTTTTGGCGTGAAACGATTGATCGGACGCCGCGCGGACGACTCGCATCTGGCCAAGGACAAGAAGAATATGCCGTTTGCGGTGATCGACGGTGGCAATGGCGATGCCTGGGTCGAAGCGAAGAGCGACAAGTACTCACCGTCGCAGATCTCTGCCTTCATTCTGGGCAAGATGAAGGAAACCGCCGAAAGCTATCTCGGCGAGGATGTAACTCAGGCCGTTATCACAGTGCCTGCATACTTCAATGATGCGCAGCGCCAGGCGACGAAAGACGCAGGCAAGATCGCGGGCCTCGAAGTGCTTCGCATCATCAACGAACCTACGGCGGCAGCCTTGGCCTATGGTCTCGACAAGCAGGACACGCACACGATTGCGGTCTATGACCTTGGTGGTGGTACATTTGACGTCACGATCCTGGAAATCGATGACGGCCTTTTCGAGGTGAAATCCACAAACGGTGATACGTTTCTGGGCGGCGAAGACTTTGACATGCGGATCGTCAACTACCTCGCAGACGAATTCAAAAAGGAGAACGGTGTCGATCTGACGAAAGACAAAATGGCTCTCCAGCGCCTCAAAGAAGCGGCGGAAAAGGCCAAAATCGAATTGTCTTCTTCCAGTCAGACGGAAATCAACCAGCCATTTATCTCGATGGGATCCGATGGGCAGCCCCTGCACATGGTGATCAAACTGACCCGTGCAAAGCTGGAAAGCCTGGTGGGCGATCTGATCGCGAACTCGTTGAAGCCGTGCAAGGCCGCGCTCAAGGACGCCGGACTGTCGGCGGGTGACATCGATGAGGTCGTGCTCGTGGGTGGTATGACCCGAATGCCCAAAGTTGTCGAAGAGGTCACGAAATTTTTTGGCAAAGAACCGCATAAGGGTGTGAACCCTGATGAGGTTGTGGCCATGGGAGCCGCAATCCAAGCAGGCGTTTTGCAAGGCGATGTCAAGGATGTGGTTTTGCTTGATGTGACCCCGCTCTCGCTGGGCATCGAAACACTCGGCGGTGTTTTCACCCGACTGATCGACCGCAACACCACGATTCCGACCAACAAGTCACAGATCTTCTCCACTGCAGAAGATAATCAGTCAGCTGTGACAATCCGCGTGTTCCAAGGCGAGCGGGAAATGGCAACCGATAACAAGCTGCTCGGTCAGTTCAACCTCGAAGACATCCCGCCGGCGCCGCGCGGTATGCCGCAAATCGAGGTGACTTTCGATATTGATGCGAACGGGATCGTGTCTGTCGAGGCCAAGGATAAAGGCACCGGCAAGGAGCAGAAGATCACAATCCAGGCCTCAGGCGGTCTGAGTGACGATGATATCGAGAAGATGGTGCGAGACGCCGAGGAGAACGCCGAAGCCGACAAGGAGCGTCGTTCTTTGGTTGAGGCGCGCAACCAAGCCGAGAGCCTGATCCACTCGACCGAAAAGTCGATGGAAGAGCATGGCGACAAGGTTGATCCCACTACAATCGAAGCGATCGAACTTGCGATTGCCGCCCTCAAAGACGATCTGGAAAAAGACGACGCTACGGCAGACAAAATCAAGTCTGGCATCCAGAACGTGACCGAAGCTGCCATGAAGCTGGGCGAGGCCATCTACAAGGCCAGCCAGGAGGACGGTGAGGACGAACCCGCCGCAGCAGACGAAATGGGCAATTCCGGCGACGATGACATCGTCGACGCTGATTTCGAGGATCTCGACGAAAACAAGCGCGCCTGATCAGGCGTGCGGACAGGCAGAGGCCGTTTGGCCTCTGCAATCTGTCTGAAGGAGATTTCGGATGGCGAAACGTGACTATTACGATGTGCTGGGCGTGGCACGCGGTGCGTCCGCCGATGACATAAAAAAGGCCTATCGCCGCAAGGCGAAAGAGCTTCACCCCGACCGCAACAAAGACAATCCAAGCGCTGAGACCCAATTCAAAGAAGCGGGCGAGGCTTATGATATTCTGAAGGACGCGGAGAAGAAGGCGGCCTACGACCGGTTTGGACATGCCGCATTCGAAGGTGGCACAGGTGCGGGTGCGCGCCCCGGTGGTGGCTTTGGCGCGGGCCAGGGCGATTTCGCAAGTGCCTTTTCCGACGTGTTTGACGATCTCTTCGGCGATTTCATGGGGGGATCGCGCGGCGGTGGACGTGGCCGGGCCGCGCGCGGCGCTGATCTGCGTTACAATTTGCGGATAAACCTCGAGGATGCCTATCGCGGCATGCAAAAGACTATCACAGTGCCTACATCGGTTACATGTGAATCCTGTGACGGGTCCGGCGCCGAAGATGGCGCTGAACCGTCAACTTGTCCGACTTGTTCCGGCATGGGTAAAGTCAGGGCGCAGCAAGGTTTTTTCACCGTTGAACGCACCTGCCCGACCTGCGGTGGTCTAGGGCAGATCATCCGTAACCCCTGTAAGGAGTGTCAGGGGCAGGGTCGCGTTCAGAAAGAGCGCTCTCTCAATGTGAATATACCGGCAGGTGTGGAAACCGGCACGCGTATACGGCTCGCAGGCGAAGGTGAGGCGGGTATGCGCAGTGGCCCTTCGGGCGATCTCTACATTTTCATCGAGGTAGAGAAACACGCGATTTTTGAGCGCGAGGACACGAACCTTTATTGCCGGGTGCCTGTATCAATGGCCAAGGCCGCGCTCGGTGGGGACATCGAGGTGCCAACGATTGACGGGGGACGCAGCCGGGTCAAGATCCCCGAAGGATCGCAATCGGGACGCCAGATGCGGCTGCGGGGCAAGGGTATGCCCGCGCTGCGCGGCGGCTCGGCGGGCGACATGTTCATCGAGTTGGCCGTCGAAACACCGGTTAAACTCACAGCAAGACAAATGGAACTCTTGCGGGAATTCGAAGAGCTCTCAGAGGAAAACAACCCCGAGAGCCATAGCTTCTTTAAGTCTGTGAAGGGCTTTTGGGACAGCATGAAAAACTGACGGCCATGACCTTGTGAATTTGGGCCTTACGAATTCATCTGTGATTCACCAAAGGTTAACCATGATTGCGGATCGTTCTGACCATGACGGGCCGCAATTCTTTTTCCGAAATGTCCTTGCCCTTGTTCGACAGCGACGAGGCTTTGACCTTTTCAGTGCCTCAGAGTGAGACCAGACAACCATCCTACATCCGTTACCACCGCAAGCGTCTGCGCGACCGCTTTTTGAATGGCGGAGCGGATGCCTTGCCTGACTACGAAATGCTGGAACTCGTGCTGTTCCGCGCCATTCCACGGCAGGACGTGAAACCTTTGGCCCATTCTCTTATTGCCCATTTTGGCAATTTCAACGCTGTACTCTCTGCCGGTGCACAAAAACTGACCGAGGTTGAGGGTGTGGGCGAGGCCGTGATCTGTGAACTAAAAGTCGTTGAAGCGGCGGCGCATCGCCTGGCGCGTTCGCGTATCATGCAAAGACCGGTCGTATCCTCGTGGGACGCGCTCATAGAATACTGTCACACGACGATGTCGCATCGCGAGACGGAACAATTCCGCATCTTCTTTCTGGACACCAAGAACACTCTTCTGGCCGATGAGAAACAGGCGCGTGGCACGGTCAATCATGTGCCTGTTTACCCAAGAGAGGTCATGAAGCGCGCGCTTGAACTGAACGCGACCGCCCTCATTCTCGTTCATAACCACCCATCGGGGGACCCAACACCCTCTGAGGCGGACCTGATCATGACGCGGAAAATTCAGCAGGCGGCCGAAGCTTTGGAAATAACCCTGCATGATCACGTGATCATCGGAAAATCATGTGAACTCAGTTTTCGCGCTAAAGGATATCTGTAAAGGAGGCGGACACGTGTTAACGTCCTTCCGCCCGTTCGCCTGTGAGCCAAAATCTTCTCTAGGAGACTCCGCCGCATGTTCGGGCGACCAGAATACGCATAGCGATGCGTGGTTAGTTTTGAGCGGCTATCGTGATGCCGGGATCCAAGTCATTTAGAACCACCGTGTCACCAATCGCGGAGCAGTCAGGCATCGAAAATGTAAGATCGCGCGCCAGTAAGCCAAAGCGGGCTTGCTGTGAAAAGACTTGCGCGTCAATTTCACGACCGCAATTCGCTTCATCCACGATCGCTTCGGCCTGGATGCGCAGGTCGGGCAGCTCGAATTTTGACGAGGACGCTACCGTATACACCTGTACTTTATGCCTCATAACATCCTGCAACCCGTCTGCTGACCCGAGGGTTGTGATAAACCCTCCTTCGCCATGCACAGCCGCAGAAACGTCCCTGGCTGCTCCGGACCAAACGTGCCCGAATGCTCCATATTCCGCATCCTGTTCGAGCGCATGTAGTTCCAGACCATTGTCACCTTGCCACTGCAGGACATATCGATGATACAACGGGATCGTGTCGACGAACGTCGAAGTGATGGCGCTTTCTCCGCTTGTAAAAGCAACGATAAAGAGCGCTTGCTCCGCCAAAGCGGGAATATCTTTCTCCCAGTAACCTGCTTTGTCCGTCGCGTCAGAGAACATCATGCCATTGTGGTGCACAGTGAAAGACGTATGCGGCAGACATTCTGCTTGAAGCGTCAGGCGCACCATGGCCGCCAGTGATTTTCTGGCGCTCAACCGTACGTCGCATTCTGGAACCAGAACACGTTTCGCCCCAACATTCGGCGCAAGACCCGATTTGGTTATCATGACATCTGGCTTTGCGGCCGGAACGGAGGAATAAAGCGGCGCGTGTGCTTCCGACAACTGCACCGCCTCAGCCGATGTCCACCGCATGTTGGACGTACCTTGGTCCGAAAGCAGCGAAGTTGTACTCGGCTCCTGTTTCTGGGGGGTGATCCAGGCTGCATCCTCCGATCCAACTCGGCTGGGAGCAGATATGCCGCTGTTTGACGTCCCCAAAGTAGTCGGAATACCTTCAATAGGAGAACCGCTCCGCGCGGTGGCCTGCATAAAGTAACCCAGGCTCAAAGCGCACAGGAAGGTTCCGCCCACAGTCATTAAACGGCGTGACAAAACTCTCGAATCCATCCCCAACTCCCACGCTTCCCACGTATTGTTTCCAAATGAGGTAAGAAAGATGGCAGATTTATGGCATTGATGTGTTGCAGGTGTGGCCGAGCTAAAGTCGATCATCGACCGATCAGACGATTCAGAGCAATCGCCCGTGGCAGTGTTTGAACTTTTTGCCGGAGCCGCAGGGGCATGGCGCGTTTCTGCCCGGTGTGGGTTGATCTTGCAGGTCGTTTTCGTCAAGATCTGCGCGTGCGCTACCAGACGCTTCGGACTTCGCCGTTGCCCGTTCGGCGGCCTCAACCATCTGAGCACGTTGCACTTCCAGCTCTTGCAACATCGATGCGCGTTCTTCATCTGTGATCGGCCGGATTTGCGACAACTTTTGCGTCACATCCTCTCTAAGAGAATCCAACATACCTTCAAAAAGTTGAAACGCCTCGTTCTTGTACTCATTCAACGGATCACGCTGCGCATATCCGCGAAATCCGACAACACTGCGCAAATGTTCCAGACGCAAAAGATGTTCGCGCCATTTTCCATCAATCGTCTGTAGCAAGATCTGCTTTTCGATGGAGCGCATGGCTTCCGGACCGAAAGCATCGCTCTTTTCCTTCATCATCTCGCTCATGGCCTTGTCCAGGCGTTCCGCGACTTCTTCGTCGTCCACGCCGTCCTCTTCGCCCCAGGCGATAACCGGAATATCGAGATTGAGCTTTTCGATCACGGCGGCATAAAGCCCCTCCATATCCCACTGATCGGCGTAAGTACCTTGAGGCATGAACTCGTCAACGAGGTCGTCGATTACCTCACCGCGCATGTCACTGACAATGTCAGACAGGTCTTCGGCACGCATAATGTCGAGGCGCTGCTTGAAAATCACCTTGCGCTGCTCATTCATCACATCATCGAACTTCAGCAATTGCTTTCGAATATCGAAGTTCCGGCCTTCAACCTTGGCCTGCGCCTTTTCGAGGCTCTTGTTGACCCAAGGGTGAATGATCGCCTCGCCTTCTTTCATTCCAAGTTTGGAAAGCACTTTCTCGAGCCGCTCAGACCCGAAAATTCTCATCAGATCATCGTCAAGGCTCAGGAAAAACGCGGAACGCCCGGGATCGCCCTGACGTCCAGACCGGCCTCTTAGCTGGTTGTCAATCCGGCGGCTTTCATGCCGTTCTGTGGCCAGGACAAACAAGCCACCTGCCGCCTTCACGGCCTCTTCATCGGTCTCATGCTCAGCCTCAATCCTTGCGCGGATCTCTTCTGTGTCCGCCTCTGGCGTCTGAGCAATCGCCTCAAGGATCTTGATCTCTACATTGCCCCCCAGTTTGATGTCGGTGCCGCGTCCAGCCATGTTGGTGGCAATCGTGACCGCATCCAGCTTGCCCGCATCCGCGATGATCTGCGCCTCTTGCTCGTGTTGACGCGCGTTAAGCACATTATGAGAGACGCCAGCCTTTTTCAAAAGCGCGCTGAGCTGTTCTGACTTTTCGATAGAGGTCGTGCCAACAAGGATTGGCTGCCGTTTCTCATGCGCTTTTCGAATAGAGCCGATGATGGCTTCGAATTTTTCCTGAGTGGTGCGATAGACCGCATCATCTTCGTCTTTGCGGGAAATCGGCTGGTTGGTCGGAACTTCCACCACACCTAAGCCATAGATCTGTCCGAACTCTTCGGCCTCGGTGGCCGCCGTTCCGGTCATGCCCGCGAGTTTTTCGTAGAGCCGAAAGTAATTCTGAAAGGTGACCTGCGCCAAAGTGACGTTTTCTGGTTGAATGTCGCAGCTTTCCTTAGCCTCGATGGCCTGGTGCAATCCTTCGGACAAACGTCGTCCCACCATCATCCGGCCCGTGAACTCATCGATCAAAACGACATTACCGTCGCGAACGATGTAATCGCGATCCTTCAGGAATAGCTTGTGCGCTCGCAGGCCCTGATTAAC
>JBCCNY010000003.1:0-25498 GCA_039025595.1 Pseudomonadota bacterium
AACTGGTTTCCGGGGGCCAAATGCATCTCTGGGATATGAGCGGCTCGGTTCCAACGCGCAGCTTGAGTTGTCCGCCCGTGTCTCGACCCGGGAGGTCGACAGCGATCTGACGGATGATGATCTTGGCGTCTCCGATGCGCTTATCGTTGATAGCGGCACGCTGACGGTCAGCAATTTGGGTTTCAACCTTGAGGTTGGTCAGCAGGCACCTTTTGGTGCCGAGTTTGCTTTATCAGAGAACCGACGGACTTTTTCCGACACGACCGATCCCGATCTGGAAGACCGGCGCACCCGTCGGGGTTCGGTGACGCTGATTTTCCGACATGATCGGGCGACCGAGACGCGCTGGTCTTACGAATTCATAGATTTTGATGAAGAAGACGCTGAGGGAACGGAACGCGATACGCACAGTCTGGACTTCGGCTTTGAACGGGAGCTTGATCCGTCGCGCCGGATCACTGCCAGTATCGGGTGGACTGAAGTGGAAGAGGTGCAAACCGCTATTCCGTTGACCCTGCCGGATGAAAGCGGCCTGACTTTGTTCCTTGGTTATGAACGTGGCCTGCCGGATGGCAGCCTCACAACGGAGCTTGAACGCAGTGTCGACGATGCTGGCGGCCGCACTGATTTGTCCGCCAATCGGATTTTTCAAATCCCAGGAGGCGCTTTGGATATTACCTTAGGCGCGACGATGCAGGATGATGAAGGGATCTTTCCCATCGGTCGAATAGACTATTCCCGGGCTCTGCCCGCCCAGAACTTCGAAGTCGCGCTATCGTCCACGATTACAGTGAATTCGGACAGCGAGGTGCTGCGGGATACGGTGCTTGGCGCCGGCTATGGTTTGCAGATTAATGAGCGTGGCAGTCTTGGTCTGTCACTGGATTTTGCGATGACCAATCCTGTCGACGGCAGCACAGGAAGCGACCGGACACGTGCCTCCGCTACTGCCAGCTATCGTCGAACGCTTACGCAAGACTGGGCCATGTCGGCTGGCTATACACATCGCATTAGTCGTGATGAGGACGAAGATACGGCTAGGTCCAACACTCTCTTTGTAACGCTCGGACGCGACTTTACGTGGCGCCCTTAAGAATTTCAGTTGGAGAGTCTGAGTTTCAATGGACTTTGGGTACATCCTAATTTGAAACCCCGCAAAAAAAACGCGCGGCGGAGGCGCATGCCCCGCCGCGCGATATTTTGTTTGTCTGAGCGTCAGCCTAGGTAGTAATCTACCTCTTCTGCAGTGAGAATTTCATCGAAAATCGCTACGTCAGAGATCGTGCCTTTGAACACATTCCTGTAGCCAGCTTCGCCACTTTCGCTGGCCCAGCCATTGGCCCCTATCTGCATGAATTCCACATTATTTTCCCAGGACATGTCGAAATCTGCCTGACCGAAGACCTTGCCATCAAGCATGGCGACGACCTCGCCTTCCCCAAAGCTGATCTGTAGATCGTAATCGACTTTCTTTTTGATACCGTCGATTTCAAAAGTTTTGCTCTCTTCACCGTCCTGGAAGCGGACAAACAGCGTGCCGTTTTTGATGTAGGAGGTGAAATGATGTCCACCGCCTTCAAATTCGGTAGCGTCCTTCGAGAACAATCCACGGGTGCCGGAAACCTTGTCGGCGTTGAATGTGAGCGCGACTGTGCCTTCGGAGAGTTCCAGGCTTTCGTCATGCTCGTATTCCTTGACCGATTTGGATGTGATCCGGTGATCTCCTTCAAGCATGAATACCAGATCTTCTGCGCCGCCCTCATCGACAGGTTCTGGTTGAGGCCCAGGCTCAGGCTCTGGTTCGGGTTGGGGCTCCGGTTCTGGTTGAGGCTCTGGCTCAGGTTGAGGTGCCGGTGTAACGGCGTCTTGCATGTCCGAATAGGAATAAATCCCATCGGCCACCATTACGTCAGAGATCGTGCCTTGGAAAACATGCGTAAAGCCAGCTTCGCCGCTCTCACTTGCCCATCCGTTCGCGCCGATCTGCATATACTCGACATTGCTGTCCCAGGACATGTCAAAGGCCGCTTGTCCGAAGACTTTGCCATCAAGCATGGCGACGACCTCGCCTTCGCCAAAGCTGACTTGCAGGTTGTACTCGACGTTTTGCTTGATGCCGCCGGCTTTGAAGACCTTGTCGCTTTCGCCGTCTTGGAAGCGGACAAACAGCGTGCCGTTTTTGATGTAGGAGGTGAAGTGATTGCCGTCACCACCATAACCGCTGGCGTCTTTTGAAAGAAGACCGTTACTGCCGGACACTTTATCCGCGTTGAATGTGAGCGAGATGGTCGCAGCGTCGAGTTGCAGGGCGTCTTCCGGTGCAACTTCGATGACGTCTTTGCCGCCGGAGTCCGCGAATTCATAACTGCCCTTCAGATGGTAGACACTGCCTTCCTGGTCTGAACTCGGCAATTCGGGTTCCGGTGCTGGAGCTGGAGCTGGTGCATCATCTTGTTTCGGCGGCGCCTCCACCTCAGTTTGCCCTTCAGCTTCGGCTTCCACCGGAGGTTCGGGTTCTGGCTCAGGTTCTGGTTCCGGCTGTGGCGTTGGTTCGGGGTCGGCCGGCAACGGCATGCCGTCAAGCAGCTCCGTAAGGCGTCCGATAGCGCCGTATGTTTCTGCTAGGCTGCCTTCCACGGGCACAAGATCTTCCAGCGAAATGCCTTTCGACGTGTGCGCGTTGACAAATAGATCCGTGTAATGGAACGGCTCACCCGGCTCCTTGTGCTGGGTCGAGATGTTGTCACCGTTCAAGGCACCCTTTTTGGTCGATTGAATGTTGTACTCGACGGTCGCGCTGCTCGGCGCCTTGATCGACGTTACTGGACGTTCATCGCTCAAGGCATTGACCAGCGTATTGTGCGTGATGGTGATATCTTCTCCACCTTCGTGGATACTGATGCCGTTAGCCATCTGAGTGTAGATGATATTGTCTTCAATCTGCAGGTTGTTGTGGCCACCCTGGCCGCCGAAGAAGATGCCTTGCATGTCAAAGCGGTTCTGCAGGAGCAGAACATTGCCAACGATTTCCAGATTACTGGATGCCTCACCCTGAAATTGCATGAAATCTGCGTGCGCATCTTCAGTTGGATGAAATTCCGTCGGGCCCATGTTGTTTTTGATAAGGCCGCCATCAACGCCTGCGAATTTAAACGCATCGGCACCAACATGGTTTACGTTATTGCCGATGATTTCGAAATCTTCAGTCCCGAAATTGACCATGCCATTTTTAACATGGTGAATGTCGTTATAGGCAATCTTGATGTTATGGCTGCCATCCCGGACTTCGATGCCAAAACCAACTCCTGAAACAGGGTACGATACAGGACCACTAATTTCGGAATTGAGAATTTCGATATGATGACTGTCCGCTACCCAGATTCCTGCGCGAGCCCCACCTGATTCCACGCTGATATTGTCAAACCTGAGATAGCTAGCGTCTTCGAGTTCGATTTCATCGAAAATGGCGCCCTTATCCCCATTAGCGGATGTTATGGTGACATAGTCATTGAACTGATATTCACTTAGATCGACGTTTCCATAATTACCATCGGCCAGCAGAATAGTGTCGCCCGCCTTTGCTGACGACAGAGCAGACATCAGCTGCGAGCTGTTCGAGACGTTGAAATTCGCCATGTTGGGGAAGTCCTTTCATTGCTGACCGTGGCAAGAGGGTCAGCCGGTGCATGGTGGTTGCTGTTCTTACGAGTCACCTAATCGGGAATAGTGCATGATCCGTTTACGCTTCTGGTCGGTTTCGTCGGTAATCGTGCATACTCGTCAACAACGTTCAGACATCGCCCTCAAAGTTCGGTGGCAGCCGATGGGTCGAGACAATTGAGTTGGATTGTCTTTAAGTACCGCCTGCACACGCTTCATCGTGTTTCTGAGCTAACCTAGCAATCGGCCAAAGATGAGACAACGTGGTGGCGAATCCTGGGCGGGTCTTTGCCATTTTTGAGGTTGAGCGGATTGTCTCTGACACTTTCTTGCCTCCTTCTGAGCGATCGAACCGGGCCACAGAACGCCGCATAGGTCACGCTCTTCAAAGGAAGTGTGCAGAGTTAGACCACGATTGAACACTTGGGCTGGATGCGTCGGCGAAGTTCCGGTATTCGCTGGAAAATATAACGTTCAGCAACTTTAGCGCGAATTGCAATAAAGATATTGAGCCCATTGGAGTGTATTAATGCAGGGATTTTGGAGTTGCCGTCCCATGCAAACAAAAGTCAAGGAAAATAGAACTATGCCTCAATTCGATGCGTTTGATGAAATTCACGCAGGGCGGCTTTCATGAAGGTCGCTGTTCTGGGGTTGGGTTACGTCGGTTTTACGGCAGCCTGCTGTGTTGCGAGCGAAGGGCACGGCGTTGTTGGAATAGATGTCAGCGAGCGCAAGGTTCAGCAGATTATGTCTGGTCAGTCCCCGATTGTCGAACCTCAGGTCGATGACATGCTGCAGCAGGCCCTCGAGCGGGAGCTGATTGTCACGGACACGGCCATCGGCGCCCATCTTGAAGATTGTGACATGGCTGTGGTGTGCGTCGGCACACCGTCTGCGGCGGATGGCTCCCACAATATGGGGTTTATCGCCGATGTGACGCGGCAGGTCGCAGCTGTATTGAAGGCGCCCCGTTCGCGGCCGCTTGTTTTGGCGTATCGCTCGACCATTCGTCCCGGGACGATCGAACAATTGGTGCTGCCGATCCTGCAGGAGGCGCTTGGCGCAGAGACCTCTAAGAAGGTTGTCGTGGTCTACAATCCGGAATTTCTGCGCGAAGGCTCAGCGGTGAAAGATTACTTCAACCCGCCGAAAATCGTTGTCGGCACCCATGACGGACAGCCCAATGCGGTGATGCAGGCGCTCAACGCCAATATCGAGGCGCCGACATTCACGGTCGGCTATCGCGAGGCGGAAATCACCAAATTCGTCGACAATAGCTGGCACGCGGTCAAAGTGGCCTTTGCCAATGAGATCGGCCGGGTATGCCTGGCCTTGGAGATTTCGGCGGATCAGGTGCATGACATCTTCGTATCCGATACCAAGCTGAATATTTCGCCGGGTTACTTGCGGCCCGGCGGCGCTTTCGGTGGCTCCTGCCTGCCCAAGGATGTGCGGGCCCTGCAGTACATCGCCGCCGATACCGGAGCCAACCTGCCGATGATCGGCAGCCTGCTGACATCAAATGAGGCGCATAAACACCGCCTGTTTGAATATGCCACCGCCGGGCTGGAAGCGGGCGCATCGCTTCTGATGGCCGGGCTTGCCTTCAAGGCCGGTACCGATGATTTGCGCGAAAGCCCGAATGTTGATCTGGCGCGCCGATTGCTGGCAGCTGGGTTCAATCTGGAAATCTACGACCCCGGCGTTGACGCCGACAAGCTGGTGGGCGCCAATCTCGGTTATGCCTATAGTCAGCTTCCAGTGCTGCAGCGGCTGCTGGTGACCCGCGAACAGGCCGAAACTACAGGATATGCCCGCATCATCGCTGCCAATTCCACCATCAAGCAACTCACCCTGTCCAGCGATGCCGACATTTGTCATATCGGCACTCTGCCATGAATGACCAGGTGATGCCGGTTGAAACACCGCGCCTGGATGCGATCCGCGCGGCACAGCCTCTTGCCGGACGGCGTGTGCTGATCATCGTCGAGAATCTGCCGCTGCCCTTCGATCGCCGGGTCTGGCACGAATGCCGCACCCTGCGCGCTGCTGGCGCCGAGGTGGCTGTGATCTGTCCGGTCGGCAAAGGTTATGAAGCCCCTTACGAAGAGATCGAGGGCGTCCATATCTACCGCCACAAGCTGCCGCTCGATGCGAAAGGCGCGACCGGCTATCTGCTGGAATACACCGCCGCCCTGTTTCACGAGACCCGGCTGGCGATCCGGATTGCGCGACGGCACGGTTTTGACACGCTGCACGCCTGTAATCCGCCCGATCTGATCTTTCTGGTTGCGCTGCCATTCAAGCTTCTTGGCCGGCGCTTCATCTTCGATCATCACGACATCAACCCCGAGCTTTACGAGGCCAAATTCAACCGCCGCGGCGGTTTCTGGCGGCTGCTGGTGATGTTCGAGCGCTTGACCTTCCGCGCGGCAGACGTGGTGATCTCGACCAATGAAAGCTACCGTGCCATTGCGCTCGAGCGCGGCAAGGTGGCGCCAGAGGACGTGTTTGTCGTCCGGTCCGGCCCGGACCTGAACCGCCTGGTGATCAGCGCGCCGAACCCGGCCTGGCGCAAGGGCCGCGCCGCCATGGTCGGCTATGTCGGTGTCATGGGAGATCAGGAAGGCATCGATCTGCTGCTCGACGCAGCCCATAAGATCGTTTTCGACCAGAAGCGCGATGTGCAATTCGTGCTGGTGGGCGGCGGGCCTGCCCTTGACGGCCTTAAGGCGATGGCGGCTGATCTGGGCCTCGGCGCGTATGTCACCTTTACCGGGCGTGCCCCGGATGCGGATCTGTTCGAGGTGCTGTCCAGCGCCGATCTCTGTGTCAATCCGGACCGGGTCAATCCGATGAATGACAAATCAACGATGAACAAAATTCTCGAATACATGGCCTTCGGCAAACCGGTTGTGCAGTTCGACGTCACCGAGGGCCGCGCGTCAGCGGCTGGGGCCTCGCTTTATGCTGCGCCCAATGACACCGATGATCTGGCGGATAAAATCCTATCCCTGCTGGACGATCCGCAAAAGGCCCGCGAGATGGGCGCGCTTGGTCGCCAGCGCGTGGAAAACGAGCTCAACTGGGATTATCAGGTTGATGCTCTGGTTGCCGCGTATCAACGGGCCGTGGATAAATTCCGGTGAGAGGGTCTCGTCGGCTGCGACTTTTCCCGGACAGGAAGACCCTGATGGTCAAGCCTTCGCCCTATCTTTGCGCCCTCCCGCCGCCGCGAATTGCCCGGCCATGTCATTTGACCGGAGCCGGCAGATGAAACACACGCGCCTGGATCCCGATATCAAGACCCCTGCCGGGTTTGGTCCGCCGGTTCGGCACAGCCGCGCCGCCAGATTGCGCCGGGAAGTGCCCAACTTCATATCGAAGAACCGGGGATTGCTGGCCAAACCCGCATTCTGGACCTTGCTGCCCCGTCTGGCCGCGTTGCGGGGCAGGTCGGCGGCGCCCGCATCGGCGGTGCCGACGCGTTTTGTGGCAACCCACCATAAGGTGATGACGACCTATTTCACGGCGGTGCTGCGGCCGTTGGCATTTGCTTTGAAGCTGCCCTACCAGAAGGTCCATTCGGAATTGCCCGGCGCGGATGCGCGACTGGTGCTGTCGATGCATGGCAAGCTCGATCTGGCGGCGCTCGGCACGTATCGCGGCGTGCATATCATGCGCGATCCGCGTGACATGATCGTATCGGGGTATCACTACCATAAATGGACCCACGAAGAATGGGTCCATCGGCCAGATGAGAACGGGGTCAGCTATCAGCAAAAGCTCAACCGCGCTGACAAGCATGATGGGCTGTTCATGGAGATCGACCACTTCATCTTCTTTTATCGCCCGACCCTGCAGCTTTGGGACATGGGTGATCCCGATATTCTGGAGGTCGCCTACGAGGCGCTCATGGGGCCGGACCGTGACCAGATGTATCACGCGATTTTTGCACATATGGGATTTGACGGCGCCGTGCTTGAATTGGCGGTGGATCTGATGCGGCTTTTCGAGGCCAAGAGCAGAACCGGGCGCAAGGCGGGCGCTGTCAGCACCGGCAGTCATCTGCGCAGCGGCGCATCGGGCCAATGGCAGGCCGAACTGGAGCCCACCCATATCGACTACATCGAGCAAGAGCTCGGCCCGGTGCTGCGCAAATTCGGCTATGGGGCCGGCTAAACGCGCACCGCCCCTTAGTCGAATGTCAGGTTCGGGATCTTTCCGCTGCCAATAAGACGGGCGCCAAATTGCTGCGCGCCAGCCACCGACATATGGCCATCATCGAGCATCAACGGCGCCGGATTGAATACGTTGTGGCACGTGTCCAGATCGTCGGGGCAGAGGATATCGCGGGTCTCGACAATGGTGACATTGTCCGGGATCTCGACGTTGTCCAGCGCTTCATGGAACAAGTGCATGCGGTGATGAGACGGCGGCATGCTTGCACCGCCGAATTTCAGATACTGATTAAAAGGCAGTTGGAAATCCGGCATCGGCGTGAACACGTAGATTTGCTCGGCGCGATTTTCCCAATATGCAAAAATCTCGGCCAGATAGGCGGCGCTGATATCGCGCTCGGGAAATTCATTGGCCAGGGTGATGGTCGCCACCGGGCCTTGGTTGTCGACCAGCTCGAACAGGTCATGGCAATAGAGCCGGTCATTGGTCACATAGGACGGCACCAGCTGGCAGCCGGCGCCGGTCACTTGCACAAATTCCACCCCGTTCTCGCGCAGCGCCACCGCTTTGTCGGCGCTGTGTGAATCGCCGAACACGAGCAGTGTGGCGCCGCTCGGAGAGCAGTCCCAATGCGCCAGGAACGCGCCGATCTGCCGGTGTTTGCCGCGCTCGCTGAAATGACAAATACCGTTGCGCACGGCGTCATTGCGCGCCCGCTGGCCGACTTGCAGCATGGCCACCCGGTCGAGGTAGTCCTGCGACAGGCGATTTCTGAAACCGTCACTCACATCCCCCGCCACCCCGAAGGCTGCGAACGCCACGATACCAATGACGGATTGGCTGAAGACTCGTGCGCGGGTGAACCGCTGACGCTGTCGAAACGGCGTTTCAACGAAACGCCAGCTAATATAGGCCAGCGCAAATGTGAAAACGCACAGCCCCAACATCAGCAGCGTCGACGGTTCTTCAAGGCTGCGATGGCGGGCAAAGACAAAAAGCGGCTGATGCCAGAGATAGGCGCTGTAGCTCAGCAGCCCGATACCCACGAGCAAACGCATGCTAAGAAAGCGCGAAACTAAGGTGCCCTCCCGCGCGCAGAGGATGATCAGGGCGGTACCCGCCGTTGGCAGCAGGGCGTAGAGGCCAGGGAACGGAGTGCTTTCATCATAGGCCGCAATTGCTAAGGCGATCAGAAGCAATCCGATCAGGCTCAGGGCTTCATTCGCAGCGCCGGGCAGCCCATAGTCAGTGTTCTTTCGGCCTAGATAAAACGCGGCAAGCGCCCCGATCATGAGCTCCCACCCGCGCGCTGGAAGCAGAAAGAACGCTGCAGCCGGCGTGTTAAGTGCCGCCCAATGGCTATAGACCAGACTGACGACGAAGATCAGTACAAGCGTCCAGATCACGAAGCGGCGCCCAAACCGCCAGGCCGCTATCAGGATCAGCGGGAAGAGAATATAGAACTGCTCTTCGACCGCGAGACTCCAGGTATGGAGCAGTGGCTTGAGCTCGGCGGCAGTGTCGAAATAGCCGCTTTCAAGCCAAAACAGGATATTGG
The DNA here is from genome assembly GCA_039025595.1 of Pseudomonadota bacterium. GTDB lineage: Bacteria > Pseudomonadota > Alphaproteobacteria > Rhodobacterales > Rhodobacteraceae > Roseovarius. Next base: position 9,404 of record JBCCNY010000003.1, read on the forward strand.
ATGAGAATGTCACGACCCCAAAGACGCTTTGCGCGAAGTCGCGCATGTCGCCCGGCCCGAGATAGGCCCAAGAAAATGGCAGAGAGACGAGCAAAACGAAAAAGAGGGCTGGTAAGATTCGACGCGCCCGACGCTCATAGAAATTGACCAGGCTGAAGCGGCCTTGTTCGATCTCACCAAGAATGATGCTAGTAATCAAATATCCGCTGATCACAAAAAACACGTCCACGCCGACAAAGCCCCCGGCAAAGGGTGCAAAACCCGCATGAAACAGGATAACCGGAATAACGGCGATGGAGCGCAGCCCATCGATTTCAGGACGATACTTCATAGTATAAATTTCATCTCGCTACACTAAAACCAGCGCTTGCAAGGGTGTTCCCGTCACGCCGTGGGTATATTTTTAGTATGTTCCGGGGCCTCCAGATCAATACATTCTACGTATTCGATAAGTACGCCCCGCGTTGGCACTGGGCTTACAAAATTACAGAGAAAATTTCCCGCTCCTTTAACCGGCTCGGCATGTAGCATCGGCACATCTTGTGCGGCCAGCTCGGACTGCAATGCCCGTATATCAGGTGTTTTGAAGGCGTAGTGATGTAAACCGCCCGCGCCGCGGTTGAACCGCGACAGCGACCCGCCAGTTGGCACCACCAACTCGACTGCGGCGCCGCCATTTGGCGCGCTGCAAAAGATACACCAGCATTCGAAGGCCGCGACATAGCCGCGGTAATCCTCGCGGTGACCGAAGAGCGCCATATACGCGTCGGCTGCGGCCATATCCTGCTGCACGATGCCGACATGGTGCAATTCCTGGGATGCGCTGAGGACGCTGTGCCAGGTCACGGCGCTAGTCCTTTCGCTCGGTCAGTAGCCGGGCGAGCTCATCGGCCAGCCAGACGGTGATCTGCTCGGCTCCCGCCACGGACGCGTGAGCAACGTCGTTGTAGAGATAGGGGTCTTGGAGAAGGAAATCGGCAGTCAGGACCGGACCATATTGTTCGAGCCACGCTCGCTCAAACGGTTCGGCATAGCCGCCGTAAAAGGGCAGGTGCAAAAACACCAGTTGCACATCTTTGGCCGCGGCAAGGGCGGCGATGCGGCGCAGGTATGTTCGGGGAAAGCCAAATTCGACCCAGCCGAGGCTCTCGGGCAGGATCGGTCGGGTGATATTGCCCCGGCGAAACTGAGATTCCCGCTCCATCGCCATCAGTTCGTCTTGCGTGCGCGGCGGCTGCCCCGTGCCAGGGTTAAAGATCCGCGGATCAACGGAACTGCCCGGGTAGAGCGCCGGATCGAAATCTCTGCGGTAGCCAAAAACCTCAGGTGCCAAGCTGCCCAGTGCCAGCTCCATTTGGCGCAAGGGCAGCCGGGCCAGGTTTTCAGGCAAGGTCGCGTTGACGATCCAGGGCGCGCGCAGGACATCCCCGGCTGTGGCCAACTCGCCAAATGCTTGGTGGCCGAGGCGCGGGAATTGCTCGACCACAGAGATCACTAAAATCTCTGGCGTCTTGTTCGACAAGAGTTCACGCGCCTGCACCAGACGGATGTCGAACCCAGCAGCAGGGATCGAAAAATTGGCGATCCGCTTGTCGAGGCCGCGCGCAGCCAGTGCCGCCTCCAGATCGGTAGAGATCGCGCCCCTAGCGGTGCGCGACGAGCCGATAAAGGCGACATCCACCGGCGTGTCGTCGAAATGGATGCGCTCATAGGCCCAGATCACGCGTTCAAAAATCGTGTCCGACATCGACTGGTAGCGGACATATCCATTATGCGGCAGCAAGACGGCAAGGACCGTGGCCGATAAAACTGTCAGGCCAAGGATGGCGAGGTACTGCGCCAAGCTTCCCGTCTTTCGCATCCCTGCAGCCCTGCCCTGTCCTAGAAATTGAAATAAATGAATTCCGATTGCCCGCGCGAGATAAAGGCCAGGGCGAGAAACAGCATGATGCCGGAGCACAGCCCCCAGATCAATGTGGGGCGCCAGCGAAACTGGATCACCGGCGTTGCGACATTGCGCCAGCGGCTCCAACCGAGGATTGGGCTGTAGCGTCCCATAATCTGCTGGGTGTTGGGAAACAAAAACACCAGCGCCGCGCCGATGATCAAGATCAGCGCCGGCCCCGTAACGAGATCGGCTCCGGTTGCGGGCACGATTTCGGCCAAGGAGAAGAGGTCGTCGAAGCTGGCCATACCCGCCCAGATCGCAACGGCGCTGGCCGGCGTTTCGGCGCGAAACATCACATTCGTGCAGATCACCGCCACCAGCGTGATGGTGTGGTAGAACGCCCTGCTGCCCAGATCCGGCGGCGCTTTGCTGCGGGATTTGCGCCTGAGCAAGCGCCAAAACTCGTTGATCGCCAGATAGGTACCGTGCATCAGGCCGAAGAGTACAAAGGTCCAAGCGGCACCATGCCAAAGCCCGATAGCCATAAAAAGCACAACCGTCGGCACGGCGACGGTCAGCCCAAACGACGTCCATTTACCCAGCCTCCATGTCGCCGCGAGCCGCGACAGCGGCAAAACCAGCGGCTGATACATGTATGAGACGATGAATTGCTGCAACGTGATGTGCCACCGGCGCCAATAATCGATGATCGAGGCGGCGCGCAGCGGCGAGTGGAAGTTGACCGGCAGGCGTATCCCGAACATCCGCGCCAGCCCAATGGCCATGTCGGAATAGCCCGAGAAGTCGAAATAAAGCTGCACCGTATAGGTCAGCGCGGCGGTCCAACCGTCCACCAGGCCGATCTCGGCGCCGCTCTGCGCCGCGTTGAAAATCGGTGTCGCGTGCACCGCAGCTGAATCGGCGATCACCGCCTTTTTGAACAAGCCAATCCCAAAGATCATCAATCCGATGGTGAGATTGGCAGTCCAAAATCGCCCAAGGTTGCGGCCAAAGAATTGCGGCATCATTTCCTTGTAATGCACGATTGGCCCGGCAATCAGCTGCGGGAAGAAGATGACGAAGGTCGCATAGCGCCAAAATCCGCCCGTCTGCACCTGATTGCGCGCCACATCAGTCAGAAACGCAATCTGCTGGAAGGTGTAGAAGGAAATCGCCAGCGGCAGGATGATCCGCTCAAGGTGAAAGGATCCACCGAAGGCGTTAACATTGTCGACAAAGAAGTTTGCGTATTTGAACCATCCGAGCACCACCAAATTGGCAATCACGCCCAAGGCCAAAACCGGTCCGGTGCTTCGACCTGCGGCGCGCGCCCGCTCGATCCAAAGCCCAAACAGGTAATTGCCGAACACCGATGCGAGCAGCAACAGTACGTAAGGCGGGTTCCAGACCGCGTAAAATGTCAGTGAGGCCAGGACCAGAAAGAGAAAGATCCACTTTCGAAAGCCAAGCCAAATCAGCACGTAGTAACCCACCAGCGTCAGCGGCAGGAACAAAAAGACAAAGGCGAGCGAATTGAACAGCATCGCCTTTGATCTCAGACTGGCCTGGCCAGCATACAGGCCGAGATCGACACGCGGTTGCGCAGCGCACGGTCGAGCGCGGTGCCTTGGGTGGCGTAAAAGCCCTCATTGACCAGCTCAAAGCCGGTCTCGGTCAACAAGGCGCGCGCATCGTCTTGCGTCTGCATGAGATAGAGATGATCGGGCGACGGGCTGTTGATCGGCACGTTGATAAAGATCAATCCCGTCTCCGGGTGCACCAGATCGCGCAATGGCGTCATCACCGATTTCGGGTCCTCGAGATGCTCGAGCACCTCCGACAACACCACCAGATCGTAGGGCTCCGCGTCCGGTGCCACATGCATCACGTTTTGCACTGCAAAGCGGCAATCGCGGTATCCGAGCAATTCCAGCGCATGCCGCGTTTGGTCGAGCGAGACCTGCGACAGATCCCAGGCCACCGCTTCGGTGAGACCGAAATCGCGCAGGGCAAGCGCCATCATCAGCCCATGGCCGGGCCCAATCTCGAGCAGGCGCCCGCCCCGCTGCAGCAGTCTCGGCGTCTCGGTGAGGAAGAAATGACAGCTGGCGGCATGGTTGAACCACACGACTTGGCTGAACAGCAGCCCGTCCATGTATTTTTCCATGTAGTCGGGGTTGGAATAGACCTCTCGATCGGCGTCTTCGAAGGTGGACAGCCGGTAGCGCCCTTCCCGGTGGAAATAGAGCTCTTCCTCGCGCAGCCGGTCACAAGTCCAGCGGTAATGGGCAGCGATGGTGGCGCGCTTGTCGCCCGCCAGAACCAGCGCTGCCTGTGCCAAGGTCTCGGTTGTGGCCATCTGTGGCTGATCGCGGGCGTTCAGGCTTTTGGCGATGTAGCGCGCATGCTGTGGCCAGTCGGCCAGCACCGCGGCGATCACCTCGCCGGTGGCGGGCCATTGCCCGGCCAGATCCTCGCAGAGCGTGTCGGCTTTAAATTGCATGGTCATCGCATGTTTCCGTCCGGGCAGCTCAGGCAGTTGGCGCCAGTGCAGGCACTTTCAGCTCCATTGGCAAATCCGGCGCGGCGTAGTCCGCCAGATCAAGATGCCAGATCGTGCCGCCGTCAGCGCCCTCGGAGTGCTGGGTAAATCCGAGCTTGGCGAAATGTCCCTCAACCATGCCGTTTTTCGCAGTCGGCAGATATGCACCCACCAGCCGGTCGACGCCGGCGTGCCGGGCGGCCTCGGCCACCACGGCCAGCACCGCCTCTTCCACACGCCGCCCGATCACCCGACAGCTCATCAGCCAGGTGTCGCAGACCCATTCATCGGCGCCTTTGTCGAAAATGATCACCGAGATCATGCCATTGTCGCCGAATTTGTCGGTCAGACGGACCTGCAGCGTGAACTTGTCAGGATCGGTCTCGAAATCACGGATTTCGGCCTCGGTATAGCGCCGGGTTGTCAGGTTGAACTGGTTCGACTTGTTGACAAGCTGGGCAATGCGCATGCGACCCACCGTATCGAAGGGGCGCAGATCGCAGATCATGTCCAGCGAGGCGAGATAATCGCCGTAGTCGCCAAAGGCCTCCATCTCGAGGCTGCGCTTGGCATTGTCCTGGTATTGCGCAGCGCGTTTGGCATCGTCGGCAGACAGACCCACGGTTTCAAAATAGCCGCCTTGGGCCAAAGCCGTTGCATAAAAGGCGGCGTCATCGGGCAATTCCGGCACCGCCACTTCAGGCAACATCTGACGCACCCGCGCCCGTTCGGCCGGATTGTCGTCGCAAAATACCAGCGCATCGGTGCCGATATTCAACAGCCGCGCGATATGGCGGATGTTGGTTGCTTTGTCGGTCCAATTGGCGATGAAGACTGCGATGTCGTCTTCGCGCAGCGCCATATCCGGATGTTCGCGAAATGGCAGCCGCGCCGCGTCCTCTTCGTTCTTGGAACAGACCGCCAGCACAATGCCGCGCGCCTTGAGCTGCAGCGCATAGGTCTGCAGCGCCAGATGCGCCTCCCCTTCGGCCGAGCCCTGACCAATCTGGATGCCTTCCAGACCATCATCGCCGATCACCCCGCCCCAGCAGGTATTGTCGAGATCGAGCACCAGGCATTTGCGCGCTTTGCCGCGCAGCGTCGCCAGCATCCGCCCGACGTGGTCGGCGTAAAGCGGCACGCATTCCAGCGCAAAGGGCAGCTTTGCCCGATGCCAGAGCGCATGATCGAACCAGCGCGCACGCCCGACCTGATCGGCCAAAGCCGCGATATCGAGCAGCGTCGCCGAGTGAGCCCGCGCCAATGCGGTCAGGCCCTCATTGAACGCGGCGATTTGCGCCGCGACAGAGCCCGGGGTGCTGCGGTCGAAATGTCCGCACCAGGGATCGGGCGGCACCGGCACAGTCTGCACGATCACCGTGCCCACCTGCATCTGCCGCAGCCCGCCGAGCATCGCCTTGATCTGGGCCAGCGCGCGCGCGACAGCCGCCTCTGCGGCCGCCTCGTCCATATAGACATTTGCCAGCCCGAGGCTGACATGGTTCTGCGCAATCAGCGCCATATCCGCGCCAAATGCTTCCAGACTCTCGGCCCTGCCCAAGACTTCCTGGGTCGCCTGACCGAAATCGGGCACATACAGCTCTGCCAGAATGCCGTGCCGCAGGGCGCTGGCACGGATCGCCGGGGCGATGTAATCGGTTGTCGCCTCGGCCAGGACCGCCAGCCGCACTGGGCTCAGCGGTCCGGCATCCAGTTGCGCCGCTGGGAGGTTTGTTATCACCCGGTCGAGCTGGGTCAGCTTATTGATGTCAAGCGCGTGGGTTGCCAGCGCCATCAGCGTGGCGCCGTTGACGTCATCGGCCGTCGCCAGCGCTTTGGCCAGGGCCCGGAAATCGGGCGGGGCGGGTAGCAACCAGTGAAGCTCTTCGAGACAAGGGCACGCCATATTCCCCTCTCTTTACGCTGTTTTTGCCTGGATTTGGTCCACGAGGTTGCCGACGGAGTTCAAAGCTTCGATTTCTGCCGTGGTGAATTTAAAGCCGTAGTGCTGCTCGATCGAGACAACGAGCCGGATATGGCTGATACTGTCCCACTCTTCGACATCTTCCGCGGTGGTGGCATCTTCCAGAACCAAGTCATCCAGATCTAAAACGTCCGCAAAAATACCGTTTAAGTCGTCATAAATGGCACGCCTACGCTCGTCACTCATATTAAATTTCCAGTATTTCTTTGGTTCAACCTACGCTCTTGTACCGGAACGGTGCCCTGTGACAAGTGGCTGTTGGGGGCTCAAATTGCTCAGATTTTTCAGCTCCTGCGCCGCCAAACACTGGATAGGCCCGCGCCGTCGCCGCGGCGCAGCAAATCCAACATGCGCCGCGCTCGATAAAGGCGGATGCGGACAAGACAGAAGAGTGCCAATCCGCGCGATCGCACGCCGGATATGCGCGCTGAGCGCGCGATGCGGCCCAGCTCGGCAAAAGGTGAGACAGCAATGGCAAGAGCGCGTACGAACCAACGCATGTGATCAGCTTTGCCACGCAATTCCGCAAATTCGTGACTAATGTGACGGTCCCATTTGCGGGTCAGCTCCTGAAAATTGACCCGTGCGGGCGTGGCAATCTGGATTTCCGGAACATAATCGATTTGCACGTCAAGAGCGGTGGCGCGTCGGCCCCAATCAACATCTTCGGCGATCGCGATCCCGGCAAAATCGCCGACCGTGTCAAACACCCGACGACGCACGGCCATGTTGCAAGTAGCCGCGTAGTGGTCGCGTTCGATATAAAGCTGCATGCGGTAGCCATAGACGCTCTCATAGGCTTCGATCGATGTAATCCGTGCCGCATCAGCGAGGTGGATGCGCACGTCCCCTCCGATCACGCCGGTTTCTGGATGGGTCCCAAAATATCCAATGATGCCGTCGATCCACCCGGGCGCCGCAATGCAATCGGAATCGATGAATGCCAACAGCCGTGCAGCCGCGAGATGCGCACCGTGGCTGCGCGCCGGGCCCGGCCCCGGTTCAGGCTCTTCAGCAAGACGCACGAAGTCGTAGAGGTCGCAGACCGAAATCGGCTTGGTCTCGGAGCCGTTATCAACCACGATCACTTCGACATCGCTGCGGTCGGCGCATTGCTCAGCGAGGGCGGCGAGACAGCGATGCAACGCCCCAGCTGCGTTAAGATGCGGGACAATGATACTCAGACGCGGTACTTCAGCCATTAAACCCTCGGATAGATGGCCGGGGGGGCGCACAATTTGGACCCTCCTGATTTACTCATATCGCCGAGAGGCGTGCAATCAGCGCCGATTTCACAAGAGATGCGGCAGGCACCGCGACAGAGGTCAATCCCCTGCTGAAACAGGTTGACAGTGGTAGACACGTCTTGGCCTTGCTAAACAAAATGAGGGTATTTTGGAGCGACCAATGGTTGCAAATGTGTCGGTTATTTTGCCGGTTTATAATCGTGGGTCCAGTCTCGAACATGCCATGCGCAGCGTTCTCGACCAATCCTACAAAGATCTCGAACTAATCGTCGTCGATGACGCCTCGACCATCGATTTGCGACCGATTGTCGAAAGCTTCGATGATCCAAGGGTTAAATACATCCGCCATGAGACCAATGGCGGCGCTTCGGTGGCGCGCAACACCGGTCTCGCAGCCGCCAAAGGTCAATATATCGCCTTCCAGGATAGCGACGATCTTTGGTTGCCGAACAAGCTGCAGATGCAACTGGATCTGCTGGAAAGCCTGCCCCCCGAAGTCGGCGTGGTCGTGCACTCAAAAGTGCTCTATGGTAGTGGTCCGGATGGCTCTTACGGCGTGGGCAAAGTGTCGATGCGCCCGCCCCCCTCGCAGGTCATGAAACCGAGCGATGATCAAGTCCGCATCTACCTGACCGGTAATCGTATCAGCCTGCAGAATGCGCTTTTCCGTCGCGACTGCTACCCTGAGAAAATCTGGTTTGACGATGTTACACGCTCGAACGCCGATTGGGCATTCAGTTCGTCTCTGGCCCAGCACACTAAGATCGCCGAATATCCCGATCCGGTGGTGATGGCGTTTTCCTCTCCTGATGGCATTTCCAAACTTAAACGGGCGAAGGCGATCGGCTTGATCCGGATCGTGAAGCACAATCGCGCCGCTTATGCGCGGTATCCAGATGCTTACGGTATGATGATGTGGCGAATCGCACGGATACTGACCAGGCACGGCAAGCGGCGGCTGGCGCGCCGCTTCTATCTTGCCGGCTTGCGCTATAATCCGGGCTATATTTGGACAATGCTGATTGACAAGATACAGAAATTTCGGCTGCGGAACGCGTGAGCTTACGGCGTTATCTCAACTGAATATCGCCTCATCTCTGCCATTTCTGCACCCGGCGCCGAAGCTTTGCGCCCAATTGATGCAAGGGTCGTTTCGCGCGGGCGCGTGCGGCGGCATTTTGAGCTATGAAATCCGGCGTCAGTTCCGGCGCCGGGCGCAGTGGCGCTGGGTGCTCGGCAACATATCCGAGGCGCGTGAAATCTGCTGCGTAGATTTCTGCAACAAGCGCAATCTCATCTTCGGATGGTACAGCGCTATTTGTCTTCGAGGGAGTGTTTTGCAGCGCATGCCCCATGGCGCGAGGGCCCGATTGATCGCCAGCAAGACCGTCAAGATAGGGGATCACCCCGTCAAGCCCGTGTTCGAGATGAAAGATCGTGACAGGGCCCTCATCTTCGGGCGGCAAAAAATCGACCTGGGGGCGGCTGTGATTGTCGCTGCGATGAGGATCATCGCGTCGTGCCTTCGCCTCGGCGCGCAGCCAGTCGCTAAACGACATACCCTCTGGCACCGTGCGCTCGACCTGAGCTTGGAATTTGTAGGCGCTAAAGGCCCGCGCCACAGGATGGCGCACCACGGCAAAAACATCGGCAAAGAAATTGGCCGGGAACAGCCGCATCAGACTGGACCAATCGACATGCTGGGGAGAGCTTTGCGTCCAGCGTTCACGCGCTTCAAGCGAGAGGTAGTCCCGATCCAGCATGGCCAGTGGTCCAAACCGATCACGCAGATAATTCTCAACAGAGCTCCCGGCGCATTTCGGGATGTGCGCGAAGAAAACCAGATTTTCTCCAATTCGCACAATCGGCATAGAACTATGTCTCACTATCGTCGCGGATGTATGAATATGCGTCACGGGGTTTTGCTCCGCCTGTCAGGTGATAGGCGCGGTGCGATTAGAGTTCAACGGGATCGCAGATCCCAGCATCAGAGGATCGGTTGGGCGTGAGTAGCGTAGCGGGTAGAGACAGCGCCATAGGGCCAGAGCGCTTGTCGGCGACATCGGCGTCAGAGACCGCCACGCAGGGACACTTACCGTTCCTCACCAAGCTTGTGCTGATTTCACTTCTCATCCCGGCGTATTTCTCGATCGGATCGTTGGCGATGTCTCCATCGCGCCTCCTATTTTTGTTCATCGTACCGATTTTGCTGATCAACCTGTTCCGCGGCAAATATGGGCGCATGGTGGCTGCCGATTACCTGCTACTGGGTTTCGCTGGTTGGATGACACTCGCAATGCTTGCCAACCACACGCCAGGGGTGGCGATCGAGTACACCGGCTCACGCACCATCGTGCTTTTGGGCGGCTATCTGACGGCCCGGGCAACAATTCGATCAAAAGAAAGCTTCATCGCGCTTATACGGTTTTTGGCGCTGCTTGTGCTCATCACCCTGCCCTTTGCAACCCATGAAGTAATCACCAGCGAACCGCTGATCTCGGAGTGGTTGGCCAAAATACCCGGTATAAGGTCGAACGGCGATATCAACCACGATCCGCGGCTCGGGCTGTGGCGGGCACAAGTCGTCTTTGCCCATCCGATCCATTACGGTATTTTCTGCTCGCTGGCGTTTTCACTCGTCTATGTCGGGTTGGCGGAGCAAATGGGCTGGCTCCGCCGCTCTGTGCTCACCGGACTGATCGGCATGGCCTGCTTTTTCTCGGTCTCCAGCGGCCCAGTCATCGCCGTTGGCGCACAGCTTGGGCTGATCGCTTGGGGCATCATTTTGCGCGCTAATCCGCATCGCTGGGTGATCTTATGGTCCTCGGGCATCGTCTGCTACATCATCGCCGAGCTCGCCTCAGGCCGCTCGGCGATCTATGCCATTGTCACCCGGATTTCATTCAATCCGCAAACCGCGTTCTCGCGCCGGATCCTGTTCAACTACGGCGTTGATCAGATGGGCCGCACGCCGCTTTTTGGTATCGGCTACAAACCGATGCCGCTGCCGGCATGGATGACCGGAAGTGTGGATAATTTCTGGCTGTTTCTCGGCGTGCGCTTCGGTATCCCAGCGCTGCTTCTGCTCGCAGCGGCCTTCGTGGTGGCGATGATCGCATCGGGACGGCGCGATCTGAGCGCCGATCCAGCGCTTTACCCGCTCCGGCGCGCCTGGATCTTCACGCTGTTCAGCCTGATCCTGGTGCTCGCCACGGTGGCGATCTGGGGCGAACTTTACTCACTAGTGCTGTTTACGCTTGGCAGCGGCATGTGGCTTCTGACGGTTCAGCCGAGCGAACCGTCAACGGTTCTGGTCAATTCGGAAAACACCAAATCCCGGCGACCGCGCTATACCCGATTTGCACATGCCGTAAACCGCACGGCCTGGCGCCTGCGCGCGCCTGCCGCGAAGGTACGCTGATGCAAAGCGCGACCGCTTCTTCGCCGCGTCAGGGCCGCTCGATGCCGCTAGACAGCATTCGCACAGTGGCCATCCTGGCGGTCATCGTTTACCATGTCGCCACCCGGTATCCGACCGCCGAGCTTGATGCCGTAGCCTATATATTTCGTCGCTTCGGACTGCTCGGCGTCGATATCTTCTTTCCGTTAAGTGGCTATCTGATTTCAAGCTTTCTGCTTCGCCGTTACGAGACGCGCGACATAAAGGTCTTTTTTGCCCGCCGGTTTTTCCGGATCGTACCGCTTTATTTTCTGGCTGTGACGATCTTTTTGATCCTCGCGCATGTGGTTGGCGCTGGCGATGAAAATACCGACCGGATCTGGCTGACTTATCTGTTTCTCACAGGCTGGTTTATTTTCTTTGACGGCGGGCCACAGCTGGTGCCCTACACCATCACCTGGTCACTCTCGGTTGAGGAGTTTGCCTATATTCTCTTTGGGTTGGTGGCTTGGGCCTTTCGTCGCCATTTCCTTACTTTTCTGATCGTACTCAGCCTCGGCGCCATGGCGCTGCGATTTTATCTGAACCTGAACGGCTATGCTGCAGTTTACAACTTTCCACCGGCGCGTCTGGATTCCATCGCAATCGGCGGCATCATCGCCGTGTTGATGGCCCGAAAGACCCAGTGGCTGATGCCTGCCCTGGCAGTGCTGACGGCGCTGAGTTATCTCATCGCACTGGTGTTTCCAGAGCTTTGGAGTTCGCTCAAATACACCTTTATCGCCTTCGCCACGGGCTTTGTGATTGTACTCTTTGAAACCCGCTACCGAAACGCACATAATCGGGCGCTTTCTTGGTTTTCAGCGATCGGTTTCTATTCCTATTTCACCTACCTCTTCCACATCTTCAACATCGAGCTTCTGCTGCTCATGGCGGCGCACATATATGACGGGGTCAGCGCGCCGTTCTGGGGGGTAGTAGGGCTGGCCGTGCTGCTCACGCATCTGCAGGCTGTCATATCTTTCCGTGTCTTCGAAGGTCCTATCATGCGCTTTGGACGCGCCTTGGAAGATGCCCGGCAACAACCGGCAAAAGCGGAAAAGCCGAGCGGCGCTGCCTAGCCCAGCTCGGCGGCGCGAGTATCCGGTGGGATATCGTTATAGCCATCCGGCGAAAGCGACGGACAATGGATGTCGTTGGACCACTCCGTTTGAGGGATCGACAGGTCATTCAAGGCGGATGCGATCATATCCGGGTTTTTTAGAACGCGAGCCGCACCCGGATTGCGATTTTCGTGCGGCTTCGCCGCTGGCACATCATGGCCTAAAAAGACCGCGATTTTCTCGGCCGCTCGGGGATCCCGAATATAGTTGACCAGCAACAGATCCTCTGGTCGATCTCGAAAATAGGTCAATACGTCGATGTGATAGGCGTTTCGGTGCTCTGTCCAAGCCTTGATTGAGCTTTCTTTTATGGTCCAAAGTGGGTGGCGTTTCTTGCCGGGTGGCAGACGCCGGATATGTTCCAAGCGGCTATCGATCCAGGTGTCTAACTCACGCACCTGCAAGATAAAACGAGCCTTGGGAAACAATTCGTCAAGTTTGCGGAAATTGTCCGGAACGCCATCGCAAAACGCATCATAAAAGCGGTAGAAACTGGTGCGCGAAGTGTCGCGCCATTTGGTGCCATGATAGCTGCGATAGCCAAAATCGCTAAACATCCGATGCAGGGATGTCGTGCCGCTCTTATTCTCACCAATCGCGAAGACTTTCTCAGCCTGGCGGCCTGACAGGAGTCGCCTTACCGCACTGCGCCCAGAGGTGACGAACTCATTTAAATCTAAACTCATTTTCGGCTTTTCCCGAATGAAATTTCGAAGCAGATCGGGCCAAAATAATCCTAGCACGCTGCCCTATCACCACTGGAGTGGGCAGTCCATCGTTCAAGTTCAGCGCCGTGCTACAGGCTCGCTTAGCGGAGTGCTAGCGGTTTGCACCATGCCGCCAAGATCAAGTCATGCGTCCCCACAAATTGGCTTGCACTTCCGGGCTGTCATCTCATCATATTTTAGTACTTTACGAGCTAGGCGTCGATGACAGACCTCCCGCGAAACAGCGCAAGTCGCTATGTCGTCAATGCGACCAGTTCCGTTGTCACAACACTCATCCGGATGTCAGCGCTCGTTTGGGTCAACCAATACCTGCTGCGCCGGATCTCACCAGAAGAATACGCCATCTTTCCGGTCATAACCGCGTTGATGGTGATTGCAGAGCTTTTCCCGACAGTGTTCCTTCGCGGTCTGGCACGCTTCATGGTAGAAGCAGATGTCCGCAGGGATGACGCACAGATGGCAGCGATCGTCTCTTCCATGCTGCTGGTCCTTTTTGCAGTGGCGGCGCTACTGTTCTGCGGTGGGATCATCGTGGCCATCCACATCGATAGCGTCATCACAGTAGCGCCAGAGTACCGCACGGATGCGCAGGCAATGCTGCTGATGCTGATTGCTGTCCTCTGTTTGCGTGTGGCCACCACGCCGTTTCGCGTAGGGCTGCATGTGCGAATGCGATTTGTAGAGCAAAATCTGGTTCTGCTGGCGACTGAGTTGGTGCGCGTTGGGCTGTTATTGACGTTGTTACTGGCAGTAAGCACGCAGGTTCTATGGGTCGCTGTGGCCTCTTCTATCGCTAATGCCCTCAACGTCGCGATCATGATTGTCTACACGATCAGCATTCTGCCTGCCGCGCGGTTCCGACATTCAGCGATCTCGACGGAGACCGTAAAGACGCTTCTTAGCTTTAGCCTGTGGACCTTGTTTCAGGGCCTGAACAATCTGATTATAAAAGCGTTTCCCGCGCTTTTGCTGAACCGAACAAGCAATGCGATTGATGTAGCCGCATTCCATGTTGGAAGTCTGGCTGATATGCAAATCCGTCGGCTGGTGATCTCGGCGGCGGCGCCAGCAAAGCCAGCGCTGACAACTGTGTATGCTCGCGAAGGCGAGGATGCGCTGCAAGCTTTTTACTACCGCGGCGGTCGCTATTATCTCTGGGTCACCCTGTTCCTGCTGCCGCCGCTTATCATGTTCGCCTACCCGCTGATCACGCTTTATGTCGGCGAGCGCTATGTGATGGCAGCGACGGTGATGATCATCCTGCTCAGCGCCTACCCGTTCACCTGGGCGAGCGGCATGTTCTACGAGGTCGCTTATTCAGTCGGACGCATCAAAACCTTCAATATCTGCCTGATGATACTCAGTGCCGTCGCTGTCGCCGCGATGAGCTATCTGGTGATCGGGCGCGAGATGGGCGCCATCGGCGCGGCACTTGGCCTGGGCGGCGCGCAAGTCGCCGTCTATTTCTTGATCATGTGGCCCGCCGGGTTGCGGTTGGTCGATGGCTCTTGGAGCGTCTTTCTGCGCCAGACTCTGTTGCCTGGCCTGGCCCCCTTTGGTGCAGCCATGCTTGGCTGTTTGCTCTATGCTCAGGCCTATCCAATCACCAGTTGGCTTGGGTTTTTCACCGGCGCGGGGGTCTCGGTTTTGATCTATGTGGGTATGCTGGTGAGCACCTGCCTGGATCCGGTCGACCGCGATTTACTGGCCCGCGGGCGGCACAAGATCAAATCGAGACTTTTTGGCCTACGCAATTCAACATAGCCGAAAGTTGGCGTAACAGCGAGGCGAGCCGCTTTTCCAAACAGCCATTTTTAGCAGATCCAAATGAGACCCCCGAGTGACTAACAACGCGCCCTTTATCCAATCAGACCGCCTGTCGAACCCCGTCGTGAGCATCGGTCTGCCCGTCTATAACGGGTCCGATTTCCTGGCCGAAGCGCTCGACGCCATTCTGGCGCAAGAGTTCGGTGATTTCGAACTGATCATCTCCGACAACGCCTCAACCGATGCCACTGCCGAGATTTGCGCGCAGTACGCCAATCTGGACAAACGCATCAGCGTGATCCGGCATCCGGAAAATCTCGGCGCGGCCAAGAATTACAACCACGTGTTCCAGCGCGCTTCGGCAAAGTACTTCAAATGGGCGGCCCATGACGACATCATTCTGCCGGAGTTTCTGTCGCGCTGCGTGGCCGCCTTCGAAGCCTATCCCAAGCCGTGCGCGATCGTTTATCCGCAGTCGGAATTTATCGACGAGACCGGGCAGGTTGTCAGAGGCGACCGCAACACGATGCACTCGACCTCCTCCTTTCCAGCAGCCCGTGTACACCGCGCCGTACAGGCCATGGGGCTGGTGACCGCGGTCTTTGGGCTGTTCAACCGCGACATCTTGAGCCGAACGCGCCTGATCGGCAGCTTCGTAGCCTCCGATTACGTCCTGCTGCTCGAATGCGCGCTGCTCGGTGCGGTGCTGCACCTGGATGGACAGCCGCTGTTTCAACGACGCATTCACCAAAACATGTCGAGACAAGCTAACAAGACAGACCGAGAGGTTTTGCGGTGGTTTGACCCAAATGCCAGGTCGTACCTGTCATCTAAGCAGCGGTTGCACCTTGAATTCCTGAAGTCAATTTATGGCCTAGACGGGCTTGGCCTGCTCGACCGCCAGGTTTGCGCCTGCACTCTGGTCGGAAGCCTTGTTTACCGGCGCGCACGGATCAGCGCTGGACTGTGGCGGCGGAAGCTACGCAGCGAAACGGCCAATCTCGGAACTTAACGTGAGCATCGGATATCGACTTTATGTCGTACACCCAGAACTCGCCAATGACGGGAAAACCGCTTTATTGGAGGCACATAATCGCCACAAAATGGGCAAAAAGTGATGTGTCGGACCTATTCTTCGCGGGCTATTTGATGTAGGTCGAGACGGTTGTAGGGTCAAATATTTTGTTCGTAGGAAGGGGTTGTTTTGTTTATTTCTGACGATTTTGCTTCGGGTTCTTTAGGCTCGGACTGGACGCTTGAGGGTCCTTCTGAGGTCTCAGCGGGGATCGCAACCAACGGGACGGACAGCTTTCTGGAACTGGTCACCCCGGATGGTGACTTTGGCATCTGGGACACCAATAACGGCGCCCGCGCCA
>JBCCNY010000004.1:0-24386 GCA_039025595.1 Pseudomonadota bacterium
GACTGTGTGCGCCTTTCGTATAACGGCTGCCGCAACGGACTGGACTTATTATGCTTGACGTTACCGCCCGTTTCCCAAACCTGCCGGATGCGCCGGGTGTCGGGTACAAACCCCAACATTTCGATGCGATCACTTCGGATGCACGGCCTGTCGAATGGCTGGAAATTCATGCCGAGAATTACATGGGCGCCGGAGGGCGGCCGTTAGCGCAGTTGCGACATCTCTCTGAGCAATTCGCCATGTCAGTTCATGGCGTGGGGCTCTCCATCGGCGGTGAGGGTCCTCTGGATGCGGATCACTTGGCCAGGTTGCGCAAGCTCGTGGGCTGGTTGCGGCCTGCAAGTTTTTCGGAGCATCTCGCCTGGTCGACGCATGGCGCGGAATTCATGAATGACTTGCTCCCCCTGCCCTATACGAAGGACACGCTGACCCGCGTGGCTGACCATATCGACCAAGTCCAAGAAGTTGTCGGCGCGCGCATGCTGCTCGAAAATCCCTCGAGCTACCTCGCATTCGCCGAAAGCACCTGGTCGGAAACCGACTTTTTGGAAGAAGTGGCCCGTCGCACCGGATGCGGCTTGTTGCTCGACGTGAACAATGTGTTCATATCCGCCACCAATCTCAACCTCGATCCGCGGGCCTACATTGATGTCTTCCCGCTGCCGCGCGTCGGCGAAGTGCATCTGGGCGGCCATGACGAGGATGAAGACGAGCATGGCGCGCCCTTGCTCATTGACAGCCATGGACAGGAAATCGCCGATCCGGTCTGGGCGTTGCTGGATTATACGCTTGACCGGATGGGCCCGCGCCCGGTTCTGGTCGAATGGGACAATAACGTGCCTAGCTGGCCAGTTCTGGCTGAGGAAGCCGCTCGGGCAGAGGCCGCGTTGAGCCGCATCAACGCCCAGGTGGCCTGATGATATGGCGGAGCCGGTAAGCCAGACGTCCTTTCGGCAAGCCCTGCTTGACGCCAAAAGGCCCGCACCTGACGGTCTGACCGACGGCGAAGGCCGACCCGCCGGACGGCGCTTTGATGTCTATCGTAACAATGTTGCCGTGAGCCTCATAGAGGCGCTCGGCGATAGTTTTCCAGCCATCGCCAAGTTGCTCGGTTCTGAAAATTTCCGCAAGGTCGCTGGGCTTTACATCCGCCAAAACCCGCCTCGCTCGCCGCTTATGATGCAGTATGGCGAGAGTTTCGCGGGCTTTCTTGCCGATTTTCCACCTCTAGCCCATTTGCCTTATCTGTCAGATGTGGCGCGGCTCGAACAAGCATTGCGGGAGGCCTACCACGCCGCAGATGCGGCTCCGATCGAGGCGCAAGAGCTTGGACGAGTGTCGGCCGATGCGCTTGCAGGTCTCCGACTTACGCTGGCCCCGTCGCTTCACGTTCTAAGCTCTGATTATCCTGTTCACGCCATCTGGGCGTACAATATGGAACCCGGCAGTCCCAAACCCGAACCCGTGGCCCAATCAGTGTTAATCACCCGACCGGAATTCGACCCTGTGCCCACAGCGATCAGCGCAGGCGATGCCGCCTTCATCGAGGCAATCGGCACCGGCGCACCCCTTGGCGTTGCGGCCGAACGCGGCACAGACATTCAACCCGATTTTGACCTAACCCATGCGCTTGGCCTGCTGCTGAGAGGCGGCGCAATCACCTCCCTAATTCCCGGAGACTAAGACCATGAATACCCTGATCTCGTTGCAGCGCGCGCTATTTGGCCCGCTTGAACGCGCCGATTGGCTGTTATCCACGCTCGCGCGTTTCATGTTTGCAGCGATCCTGCTGATGTATTTCTGGGTATCGGGCTTGACCAAGCTGGGCGATGGCTTTTTTGGCTTCCTCAATCCATCTCTGGGCGCCTACGCTCAGATATGGCCTCGCGCGATGGAGGCTGTGAGCTTTGACGTCACGCAAATGAGCAGTTTCCAAACCCTGGTGGTGATGGCGGGCACTTGGGCGGAATTTATCTTGCCAGTGCTGATCCTGATCGGTTTTTTGACCCGCTTTGCCGCGCTCGGCATGATTGTTTTCGTGATTGTGCAATCCGTCACAGACCTGATTGGTCATAACAAGCTGTCAGACCCGCTGGTTTTGGGCGCATGGTTCGACAAGGCACCCGACGGGATCATTCTTGATCAGCGCCTGCTTTGGATTTTTTTGCTGCTGGTGCTGGTGATGAAGGGAGCAGGACCGCTTTCCATTGATAGAATGATCATGACACGGGCGCATGAAAGACAGGAAGCTTACAGCTGACCGGGCGCCCTGACCCGGTTGAGAGATCAAAAATGCGCCTTCGGCTCATCCGGTTTGCCTGCGGCGATCGCTAAAAACCCGCCGAGAGCGGTGAACCCGATCGGAAACGTCGTGAAGATCCCGATGCCGAACGCATAACCCATCAAAGCCGCGGCGAGCAGCATCAGGATACCGCCCCACAGTGCACGGATGCGCGCCATCGCCCCGCCTGCAATCGCCAGGAGAGGTGAGGCGAGGCTCGCTGTCTGAATGAGACCCACCCTTTCCACCTGCCGCGCCAGGCCTTCGATCTCGCCATATTGATCGACCAGTTCGGTGTAACCATAGCTGAAGAACCCGACAAAGAGCATCATGATGCCGCCCAGCAAGCCCAGAACAGATGCCGCATTTCGCATATCGCCAGTCTCCGAGAGTTCAGCCGTCTTGCAGGAGCAGGTTCTGCACGGTTTGTGTCCATCCAAGATAAAGCGCTCCACGCGCATCAATAAGCGGCCGCTTCATCAAGGCGGGGTGTTTTGCCAGAAGTTCGAGCGCTGGCGTTGCGCGTTCCGATTCAGACAGACCGCGCCATGTTGTTGAACGTGTATTTACGAGAGCATCTCCGAACTGCGCCTGTGCGCGCCTCAGAGTTTCGCTGGGAACGCCATCCTCCCGCACATCGGCCAAGTGATGACTTATACCCGCCTCATTCAACGCTTTAATCGCCTTTCGGCATGTATCGCAGTTTTTCAACCCATAGATGATCAAGGTACTTTGCCTCTTCTTTGATCAACCGATAGGCGAAGCTAAGCAAAAGAGTTCTCTTCCGCTTGCCTTTTAGGGGCGGCGACCAATGTTGTTGTGGATGTGGTCTAGGAGTTTAACGGGCGGGCCTCAAGGCTTTTGACGTGCTGGACGACGGCCACCTAAAGTCACGCCCGGCATTTCCGGGGAATAGGAAGTCATGAAGGAGAAGCGGCATGCCTACCGGCACCGTGAAATGGTTTAACACAACCAAGGGATACGGCTTTATTGCGCCTGACGAAGGCGGCAAAGACGTTTTTGTACATATATCTGCAGTCGAACGATCCGGGCTGACCGGCCTGGCTGATAACCAGAAAGTCGGCTACGAGCTGCTGGAAGGCCGCGATGGTCGCCAGATGGCCGGAGATCTGAAAGTCCTCTGATAAGACTGAGGCCAACTTTGATTTTCTGTCGCGTTGGCTGTCACGCAAGAGCGTTGAGCGCGGTCAACGGTTCCAAACCACGCTCCTCCACAAGCGCGCGTTCGTCATAACGGCTGTTTCACAGCGGTTGATTAGCGCAATTCTCTCGACCGACGAGACAGACGACGCCCAACGTCAGCTCTATTTCCGTGAAGGTGATAGGAGCACCCAATGGTTGCTCCATTCCAACATGGCCCGCCTTAAAACCAAGTCTGGCTGGGTTGGCAGCCGTTACGTTCCGTCTACGGAACATGACTACTCGCAGCGCAAATATTCGATCAAAGTGCAGCTTGGCGCCTCACCACGCAACGACCATTGCCGGGTGATCCGCCACAGCTCCGGGTCGATCTTAGGAAACCACGTATCCGGCGCCTCGACCTCCAGATCCACCTCGGTAATCAGAAGGCGATCCGCGTGACCGAGCATCGCTTGATAGATACCTGCCCCGCCAATTCCATAGATGCGAGCATGTCCAGCCGAATAAGCGGCGTCAATTGCTTTTTCGACCGAGCGGACCACATGCTCTGCTCCCTCAGGCATGCCCGAGGACACCACAATGTTCAGTCGGTTCTTCAACGGTCGATAGGGTAGCGAATTCCAGGTGTTGCGCCCCATGATAATTGGCGCGCCCGTGGTTTCTCGTTGAAAGAGCCGCAAATCCTCCGGCGCGTGCCAAGGAATATCGCCGTCTTTCCCAATTGCCCCGTTACGGTCCCGAGCCACGACAAGCGTGAGCATCAGACGGCCACCTTGCCCGCGATATGCGGATGCGGATCATAGCCGGTGATTGTGAAATCCTCAAAGCGGAATGCATGGATCGATGACACCTCACGCTCTATCTTCAGGTGCGGCAGGGCTCGAAGCGGGCGCGATAATTGTTCACGAACCTGCGCGAGGTGGTTGGTATAGATATGCGCATCCCCGATCGTATGTACGAAATCCCCAGGCTCATAGCCCGTGACATGAGCCAACATATGCAACAAGAGCGCGTAAGACGCGATGTTGAACGGAACGCCTAGAAACATATCGGCGGAGCGCTGATAAAGCTGTAAGTGAATCTTTCCACCCAGAACACGTACTTGCCACAGAGTATGACAGGGCGGCAACGCCATGTTGGGCACGTCGCCCGGGTTCCACGCAGATACGATCAAACGGCGGCTATCAGGCGTGGATCGGATCTGCGCGATCAGGTTGTCGATCTGGTCAATTTCGCGCCTGCGGAAAAGAGCAGGATCATCGGTCGGATCAAGCGCCGGAAATCGCCGCCATTGTGCGCCGTAAACCGGACCAAGATCGCCGCTCTCGTCAGCCCATTCATCCCAGATCGAGACGCCGTTATCCTTCAGATAGGCGATGTTGGTGTCGCCAGTGAGAAACCAAAGCAATTCATGTATGATCGAGCGCAGGTGCAGCTTCTTGGTCGTCACCAGCGGAAACCCATCACTCAATGCGTAGCGCGCTTGCAAGCCGAAAGCCGCAATTGTCCCTGTTCCGGTGCGATCGGACGTGGCAACCCCGTGGTCAAGCACAAAACGCAACGCGTTGTGATATTGCTGCATGTCCCCCCTCGATTTGCCATGCGTTCTGACTGTGAGCGCCCTGCCCGTGACGACTAACACCAGATGTTGCCGCTTTGAAAGAAAACCATCTATATCAGGTGGCGCTCAACCTGCAACACCAAGACTTTTCCTGATCAACGTCGCCACGAAAACGTTGACTTTGCCATAGTTTGCTCTGAATTTTGCCAAAAACAACGATAATCCTATTGAGGGCAGTTGGCATAATGAAACGTATCGTGGCATCTTTCATGCTGCCCGCATTCCTTTTGGCATGCGGCAGCGGATCCAACCCGTTTGATCAAGGGCCGGCGGCCGGTGCACCCGATGACGCTCCACCAACGGCGCCACCCGCGGGAATTCCGACTTCAATATCGAATGACCTCACCCAAGTGACATTCGACCCGGCAACCAATACACTCATCGTGGATAGTCTGACGTTGGACAACGTGCCGCTGCGGTCAGTCTACACGCGACGTCCCGGGCTGGACCGCAACGGATATGCCGCTTTCACAACGCAAAACGATGCGCTTGACCGTCACAGCACCTCCTATTTTGGTCAGTCCAACAATGACCAATCGGTACGCGCCGGTGTTGCCGTGACAGGCGGACCGCGCAACCGGTTCTTCGGCGGAGCCTTTTATGAACGCGACGGGGCGTATTCACCGCCTCCGGTGACCCCGACGACGGGTCTGGTCAGCTATGCAGGTAACTATGTGGGACTGATCAACATCGACTTTATCGACAGAGGCGGCCCGCGGGACGATTTGATTGTTCCGCCTGGAACAACTCCGCTGGAGCTTATCCCAGGTCAAGCCATCACGATCGAAGGTCGCGCCTTCATCAACGCCGATTTCGCCGATAATGCAATTGAAGGTAACATTTTTGACCGCTCGTTCGTGGATGGACCCGCAGCAGGCACAGTCTTGCCCTCGCTTGTGCTAATTTCCACCGATATTGGTACGGATGGGTCCTTTGCGGGCACCGTGGAATATGACTCGGTCTCGGAAGGCCCGGATGCCGTCGGAACTCCGATCGGGGACTGGGGCGGGATCCTCGGCGGCCCGAACGCCTCAGGTCTCGCAGGCGCAATCTCGTTGCGTGAATTCGATGGCTTGAACAATCCGCTCGGACTGGAGGGCGAGGAAGAGTTCGGTATCTTCGTGCTCGACCAGTGTGGACAACCGGTTGACGATGCGGTGGGCTGTGCCGGGACCAACCCTTAAACGTCGGTACCGATTTGCGCTGACGCTTGTAGCTATCACGTTCCTTTGGCCTCGGCCGCTACACGCACAAGCGTCCTCGGCAGAGCAAACGAGCAATGCGCCGGTTGAGGCAACTACGCCGCTCCGCGTGACGCTGCAACAGGGACAGGTTCTGGCCATCCAGGCGTTGCAAGCGGGCAGACCCAAGCTTGCCTATCAGCTCTCCGAGGCCGTGCTCGCCGCAGACCCGCACAACGGCGAGGCGCATTACACCCAGGCCCTCGCCTTCACTATGGTGGGCGCGCATGGTCATGCCCGCCAATCTGCTGGCCGCGCCTACACGCATTCAATTTCCCCGGAGCAAAAGTTCCAATCAGCGCAACTGGCCTCTCAAGCTGCCTATAAGGGTGATCAGCTTAGCTGGTCTCAGTTTTGGCTCCGTCGGGCGGTCCAGCATGCGCCAAACGAGGAGGTGCGCCAGGACACGATCCGGGTTTTCCAAACCGTGCGGCATCGAAATCCGCTGAAATTCAGATTGAATTTTTCGATCCGGCCCTCCAACAACGTCAATAACGGGGCCAACAGCCCATTCAACATTATCGAAGGCCAACCATCGGGTGGCATCATCTCCCAAAGCGCGCAGGCCATCGACGGGCAGGTCGCCGTCGCTGATGTCAACTTTTCCTATCGCTTGGCGGAAACGGAACGGTCCGAAACCCAGGCGATCGGTCGCATCTACACACGTCAAGTGCGCTTCAACGACAGCGTCCCCGGTATCAGCGCTAGTGATCTGACCACGTGGCGCGCAGAAGGCGGTGCACGGCATATTCGCACAACGCAGGACGGCAAGCGACAGTGGCAATTCGCCCTTGTTGGTGGCCGGATCTGGTATGGTGGTGACCCGCTTTATGATTATGCCCGGTTCGAGCTTGATCGCCACCAAATGCTGACGGAAAAGCTGCGCTTTTCTTTGGGCGGTGCCTTGGAACGCCAGCAGGGCGAGGCCCGAACCAGTAGCGACGCAACGCAGTACCTGGTCTATACTCAGTTGCGCTATTCGTTCGCCAATGGCAGCACGCTCGGCGGGTTTGTGAGCTTTCGAGATCTCGAAAGCGATGGCTTCAACCGATCCAACGAACAGATTACCGGCGTGCTCCGGTTCACGCTGGGCCGGACCCTTGGCCCCGCGACCCTGAGCGTCTCTCTTGGCAAGAGTTCTGTCGATTATGATAGCTTTGTTGTCCCCGGCTTTCCGTTTTTCGGCGGGCCGGTCGCTGGGGGGCGGCAGGACGATGCCATCTTTGCCGGTGTCAGCGCCGCCTTCAAGGAGTGGAGCTACATGGGCTTCGTGCCAACGCTTTCCCTCAATACCTCCCATACCGATTCCAATGTCAGTAGATTTGAGGTGGATGAAACCTCTCTCTCGCTGGGGATCCGCTCGGAATTCTGAGCAAACTGGACAGCCGCACCGATCCGTTTAACTGTTGTTTGCAGACAGGCGGAGGGCGCGATGACGCTAAGATATCTACATACCATGGTCCGGGTGAAGGATCTTGAGGCCTCAATGGCGTTCTATGCGTTGCTGGGCCTTAAAGAAACCCGCCGCTGGGACAATGAAGGCGGACGGTTCACGCTGGTTTTCATGGCGCCCGACGGCCAGGAAGACTGTCCGTTGGAGCTGACCCATAACTGGGACGGCGATGACGCTCTGCCCTCGGATTCGCGCCATTTTGGGCATCTCGCCTACCGCGTCGATGACATTTACGCCACCTGCAAGCATCTGATGGATCACGGTGTAACAATCAACCGCCCGCCACGCGACGGGCATATGGCTTTTGTGCGCAGCCCAGACAACATCTCGATCGAGCTCTTGCAAGCGGGCGATCCCCTGCCCGCGGTTGAACCGTGGACTAGTATGGAGAATACGGGCCATTGGTAGGCATCCGCCTCCGTGCTTGGCTGTGTGGTGCGGTTTTCGGCGCGGGTGCAGCGGCCGCCCAAGCCGAGGAATGTAGACTGGCCCTCGTGCTTGCGCTCGACGTTTCGTCTTCGGTCGATGCGCGAGAATATGATCTGCAGCGGCTGGGACTTGCGGCCGCGCTGAATTCGGATGATGTGCGGCACGCGCTCTTGTGGGGCTCACAGGGGTACGTTTCGCTCGCCGTCTACGAATGGTCCGGGTTTTATCAACACAAGTTGCAGCTCGATTGGATAGCGCTGAGCTCTGCCAGCGCAATAGACACGGCTGTGGCGACACTCGCGGCTATGGAGCGAAGTCACGATGATTTTCCCACATCGCTCGGCCCCGCGCTCGGCTATGCCTCGCAAATGCTGGAGCGTGCGCCAATCTGCGCGCGGCAGGTCATCGACGTCTCTGGTGACGGCGTGAACAATTATCGCTACGGACCGCGTGTCGCCTACAAGCATTTTCCGCTGGAACATGTCACGGTCAACGGACTGGTTATTCTCGGCGAAGATCCCGATGTGGCCCTTTTCTATCGGGACGAGGTCCTGCACGGATCGGGGGCGTTTCTCGAAATCGCAAACGACTTTGACGACTTTCAAGAAGCCATGACGCGCAAGCTCTATCGGGAGATCAGCGATATTCAGCTCGGCGCTGTCACCTCTGGACCAGGTGACGGTGGATGAAGGTGCTGCACCGTGCCCTGGCCTCTTTTTTCTTGGCGACCAGTTTGTTTACAGACGCGGCACAGGCCAGTTGTCGTCAAGCTCTGGCCCTCGGGCTAGATGTGTCGGGTTCGGTTGATACACGCGAATACCGGCTTCAGATCGATGGTCTGGCCGAGGCGTTGCGCGACCCGGATGTTCAGGCCGCGTTTTTGGCGCTGCCCAGCCTGCCAGTCCGGTTGATGGTTTATGAATGGAGCGGGTCCACCGATCAACGCGTGATCGTCCCCTGGACCGACATCCACGATTCGGCAGAACTCTGGCGGATCGCCGGTGTTTTGAATGGTATGGTCAAAGACGGCACTCAGGATGGTGCAACGGCGATCTCGGCGGCCATGATTTTTGGCGCGCGACAGTTGCAGGCACAAGGCGATTGCCTGCAATGGACGCTTGACCTGTCGGGAGACGGTCCTGCAAATACAGGGTTGCACCCCCGCGACATCAACGAGACCAGTCTTGATGGCTTAACGATAAACGGGTTGGTCCTGTTGCCGTTTTCCCGCGCCAATATCACCAAAAACCTCACGAATGTGAAAACGCTCGAAGACTATTATCGCAGTTTCGTGCTGCGCGGTCCCGGCGCGTTCACCGAGAAAGCGAGCTCATTCGACGATTTCGGTGACGCTATGCGGCGCAAACTCATCCGGGAGCTACAGATGCAAAACCTGTCACTTGGACCCGAAGCGGCAAGCCCCAAAACAGAACTTGCCGGAGCGCCTCAGTAGATATACCGGATCTGATCCGTCCAGTAGCGCTCCACGCGACGCAGCGACGTGGTGATCTGATCGATACCATCAGCAGTCAACACGCCCTTGCCCTGAAGACCTTCGGCATGGCGTTCGAACAAGGTTGCAACGATGTCCCGGATACCCCGGCCCTTTTGCGTCAAGCGCACGCGGACCGACCGACGGTCAATTTCACAGCGCTGATGGTGCATGAAGTCCATCTCGACCAGCTTTTTGAGATTGTAGCTGACATTGCTGCCTTGATAATAGCCACGCGTCTTCAACTCGCCGGCTGTGACCTCGTTGTCGCCCACGTTGAAGAGCAGCAACGCCTGCACGGCATTGATCTCCAAAACGCCAACACGTTCGAATTCGTCCTTGATGACATCAAGCAACAAACGATGCAGACGCTCCACCAGCGCGAGAGAATCCAGATAGCTATCCATATAGCCATTGTGATTTCCCGGCTTGGGCATTTGTTGTTGAAAACTCATTACACGGCTCCGTACAAAACTGCCTCTTGAGCGGTTATGGAGGAGATTGCCGAATAATCGGTTAAATCAGAGCAATAGCATCTAAAATGCAATCTATTGTTATGACCGGGTGAAATGACCAGGCCATCAGGCGCCGCGCGCGGTTCCAGTTCCGTTTTCGCGGTACACCCGGGCGACATCGTCCAACATATCCGACAAATAGGCAGGCGGGATGTCCTTGCCACTCACCCATGCATAGAGATCCTGGTCATTCTCTTCCAACAGCGCTTCATATGTGTCGAGTTCCTTACTCGACAAAAACGCGAGCCTGTGCGTGGCATAAGTCATCAGCAGCAGGTCCATTTCCTTGATGCCTCGCCGCATCGACCGCATTCGCAGACGTTTCAGCCGGATATCGTGGGTTTCACTCTGCGGCACTCTCAACGGGCCTGTCCGTTCCCTGGATCAGGGCAATACCGCGTATCGCACTTTCCAGACGTTCCAGTTGCTCGGCCGACATGGCGACCTGCATGCGAAGCTCTTCGACCTGGCGCAATACATCGACCATCGTGTCGTCGATAACCGCTTCTTCTCCGGGGCCTTCCACGCCTTCGCCTGTGCCGCTGATCAGCCATGTCAGAGAGACATTAAGCAAGCCCGCCAACATGGACAGCCGATTCGCCCGGGGTTCGTTCAGGTCGTCTTCCCACCCCTTGATCGTTTTCAGTTTCACACCAAGACGACGCGCCACATCTTTTTGCGTCATACCAGCGGCCTCGCGCGCGCCGGTCAGACGATCCCCGAAGGTCGTGGCTTCTGGATTGAACCAGTCTTCTTTCATTTGAGCGTTCATGGCGATCTCCTATACGATCTGCCGCTTAGGTTGTAGCCATTCTTGCACCTATTGTTTCCGGCGCGTAGGAAAGCCACGTCACATTTCACACGGGAAACGACACGATGTCTGTTCTGTCCGAGACGTTGGCGCGCGTCAAACCTTCACCCACCATGGCCATATCCGCGCTGGCCATGGAAAAAAAGGCGCAAGGTGAGGATGTCATCGGTCTGAGCGCTGGCGAGCCCGATTTTGACACGCCTGAGAACATTCGGGCGGCGGGTATTCGCGCGATCGAGACCGGTAAGACGCGCTATACCCAACCCGACGGCATTCCCGAACTCAAAGACGCCGTCTGCGCCAAATTCGCTCGGGACAATTCACTGACCTACGCCCCGTCTCAGGTCAGCATCGGCTCGGGCGGCAAGCAGATCCTCTATAATGCTCTGATGGCCACGCTCAATCCCGGCGATGAAGTGGTCATCCCGGCTCCCTATTGGGTGAGTTACCCCGATATGGTGCTTTTGGCCGGAGGCACACCGGTGATCGTCGAAGCCGGAATCGAGACCGGTTTCCGTCTTACTCCCGAGGCTTTGGAGGCCGCGATCACTCCCAAGACCCGCTGGTTCATCTTTAACTCACCCTCCAATCCGACAGGCGCGGGCTACGGCCAGGATGACCTGAAACGCCTGACCGATGTCTTGATGCGCCACCCCCATGTGTGGGTGATGAGCGACGATATGTATGAGCATCTAGTCTATGACGATTTCGTCTTTTGCACCCCAGCCGAGGTCGAGCCCGGATTGTACGACCGCACGCTGACCTGCAACGGCGTGTCGAAAGCCTATGCCATGACCGGTTGGCGGATCGGTTATGCGGCAGGACCCGAGAAATTGATTAGTGGGATGCGCAAAGTGCAATCACAATCCACGTCAAATCCCTGTTCTGTCAGCCAATGGGCGGCTGTCGAGGCGCTAAACGGAAGACAGGATTTCCTGCCGCGCCATAACGAGGTGTTTGTCCGGCGTCGCAATCTCGTGGTTGCCTCTCTCAATGCCATTTCCGGCATCGAGTGCCCGGTGCCAGATGGTGCTTTCTATGTTTATCCATCGATTGCAGGGCTAATCGGCAAGACGAGCGCGGGCGGCGCGCGGATCGACAGCGACGCGACGTTTTGCACGGCACTGCTCGAAGAAACAGGCGTGGCCGCCGTCTTTGGCGATGCCTTCGGTCTTTCTCCCAACTTTCGTGTCAGCTACGCCACGTCGGACGCAACTCTGAAAGACGCCTGCGCCCGCATAACCCGTTTTTGCGACGAACTGACATGAGCCAAAACAGGATGGCCAAAGACCTGTCTTGCTGCAATTCCCGCGATCCCGCGCGGCTCAAAGCGTTTGGCTGTGCGAACCGTTTGCCGTTTCGGAGCCGCGCCTCTGGTGGAGAATGTGGATGACGGGCGAGTTACCGGACTACTATTTCCGGGTGCGCGAAAATGGCGCCTTCGTGTTTCGCGTCGACACGGAGAACCGGAACCGACGGATCGATATGGACCAGATTGCCGTCATCAATATTCGCAATGGTCAGATCAAACCGCATGGCGACAGAACGTTGAGCGACGCGGATCTTCAGGTCATCGAAGCGTGGATACGCGACCGCGAAGAGGTGCTGGCCAAACGGGATATCGATGACATACATCGCGCGATCGATCATCTGAACCTCACCACACACTGGGCGCAATCGCGCGCCAGCAATTCCCAACTTGAGGAGATCACGGATGCGCTTTTGTTGGCCATGCATGATCTTCGTTCCGTGCTTGTTCGAAAAAAAGCCGATCGCCTGCTCGGAGATAAAGACCCAGACACAAGGTGAACCGCACCCGACAACCAACAACGAAAACACCATCCCGAGTGGTAAGGGCGCTTTTATCACCCGCCGCCATGACCTATAAGCGCGGGATCGTGACGAATTCGGGCAGAGTGAAGAGAGCACGCGATGGCAGATGACACCCCCAACAAAAAACATGCCGACGATGTTGCCTTTATTCGGGCGCTGGCAGAGCTGCTGAACGAAAACGACCTGACCGAACTCGAAGTCAAACGCGATTACGGGACTGAGGATTCGCTCAACGTCCGGGTCAGCCGAAAACAAAAGATCGTCACGAATGCGCTTTTGCCCGCACAGGTCGCACCGTCCGTGCCACAGTCGAGCTCTGTAGCGCCAATAGCCGCGCCTGCGCCATCGCCAGAGATCGAAACAGCAGAGGATCCCGCCAACCTTCCCGGTGCTGTGACTTCGCCGATGGTGGGCACAGTCTATCTTCAGGCCGAGCCCGGCGCGTCCGCCTTCGTGAGTATCGGGGACGAGGTTGCCGAGGGCGATACGCTTTTGATTATCGAAGCGATGAAAACAATGAACCACATCCCAGCGCCACGTGGCGGAACTATTAAACGGATTCTTGTCGAAGATGGGGCTGCTGTCGAATACGGCGCGCCGCTGATGATCCTCGAATAAGCCATGCCGATGTTTGAAAAGATTCTTGTGGCCAATCGCGGGGAGATCGCTTTGCGCGTGATCCGGGCGGCGCGCGAGATGGGAATCATCTCTGTCGCCGTTCATTCGACCGCTGATGCGGATGCGATGCATGTTCGCATGGCCGATGAATCGGTGTGTATTGGTCCGCCAACCGCTGCCGACAGCTATCTTTCCATCCCCTCGATCATTGCCGCTTGCGAGGTCACCGGTGCGGTCGCTATTCACCCCGGCTATGGGTTCTTGTCGGAAAACGCCAAGTTCGTCCAAATCGTCGAAGATCACGGTTTGACCTTCATCGGTCCGACGGCCGACCATATCAGGATCATGGGCGACAAAATCACCGCCAAGGAAACGATGCGGGATCTGGGCGTGCCCTGCGTGCCGGGATCTGATGGCGGCGTCGCGGATCTAGATGCCGCGATTTCGCTTTGCGAGGAGATCGGCTTTCCTATCATCGTCAAAGCAACCGCTGGCGGCGGTGGCAGAGGTATGAAAGTTGCCCGCAATGCGGCTGAACTTGAAACCGCTTTTCGGACAGCGCGCAGCGAAGCCAAAGCCGCCTTCGGCAATGACGAGGTTTATATCGAGAAGTATCTCGGCACACCTCGGCATATCGAGATCCAGGTTTTCGGTGATGGTCAGGGCAAAGCGGTCCATCTGGGTGAACGCGATTGCTCGCTTCAACGCCGGCATCAGAAAGTATTCGAAGAGGCACCCGGACCGTCGATCACTGACAAAGAACGCGCCGAGATCGGTGAGATTTGCGCGGATGCTGTCGCCCGCATCAACTACGCCGGCGCTGGCACGATTGAATTTCTCTACGAAGACGGCGCCTTCTACTTCATCGAGATGAATACACGTTTGCAGGTCGAGCATCCGGTGACTGAGGCGGTGTTTGGGATCGACCTCGTCCGCGAACAAATCCGCGTGGCTGCGGGCCTGCCAATGAGTTTCGATCAGGAGGCCCTTAAGATCATAGGCCATGCGATCGAGGTACGCATCAATGCCGAAAGACTGCCGGATTTCGCGCCGCGACCGGGACGGATCACGCAGTTTCATGCGCCCGGAGGGCTTGGTGTCCGGATGGATTCGGCGCTCTATGACGGATATTCGGTGCCGCCCTACTACGACTCGCTCATCGCCAAGCTGATCGTCCATGGACGCGACCGTCCGGAGGCCCTGGCGCGGCTGGGGCGAGCGTTATCGGAACTGATCATAGACGGCACGGAAACGACGATCCCCCTGTTTCATGCGCTTTTGCAAGAGCCTGATATCCTGCGCGGCAACTACACGATCCATTGGTTAGAAAGCTGGCTGGAAGCCGCGCTTGCAGAGGGCATGCAAGAACCCTAACCTTGGCACGTGACGCATGTTCCGGGCTACCAAGGACTGCGACTCAAGTCTCGAGTAAATGCATTAGACTGACGATCTGACCTACATGTCAGCGCAAGCCGATTGCGATCCACAGCGCTTTTGAGACGGTTCTGTGTGATCCCGAAACCGAACCGGAAAAGGCGTTGCACGTCCTAAACGAGACGCGTGGCCTAGAAGTCCTGCGGAATCATCGTGAAGCTGGATCGAACAACCGGTCCTGAGCGGTAGTAATCCCCCAGCCCTGAACGCGCCGCCTCGGGGATCTGCTCCCAATCGGTCCAATCCACTTCAAAGCCTGTAAACTTGGCCACCATTTCAATCGCAGCTGGGCTGGGAATCAGACGCATCTGTGCTCCGACATGGGCCTTCGTACGCACGCGCTGAAGCCGCAGCACCGGATCTTCGGACTGGGTGACTAAGCCATCTGAAAAAACAACGCGGGGACGCAATTGCATCAGATTCGTGAAGATCTTGGCCAGATCGCCAGTATTTTCAAACAGGTCAAAGCCAAGGACCACATCGATCTGGCGGCCGGCCTCTGCCAGTTCAGCCAGTTTTTCATGTGGCATAGCGGCGACCATCTCCACCCGCTCAACGGCGCCGATCCCAGCCGAACGCTTAAAAGCTTCGACCAAAGCGGGGCTTTCTTCGACACCTAGAACATGCAGCGCGCCTGCGATGGCCAGATCGCGACACCATTGCCCCTCGCCTGCGCCCAGACACAGGACGGTTGAATCTGCGATCATATGACGAAAACAGTCCAGAATCATCGCGTGACGCGCCTGATGACGGCTGCGCGACTGTTCGAGACTGAGATTGATCGCTTTCGAGTGATCCTCTTCCGGACCGTCGTGCATATGGTTCACGTCCTTGACCCTTTAACCCTTTGTCCTTAAATCCGCTGGCCCTTTGCATGGCTTGCCCAAAGGCGTAGCATAGAAAGTGTAATGCTTCGTAAACCCGTTTTCTAAGCTGATGATCCCCTCTGACGTGCTCTCCCTTACCGCGCAACATCTCTTGCAGGCCTACGCGAGCGGTATTTTCCCGATGGCGGAGTCGCGGGATGAACCCGGCGTGTTCTGGGTCGATCCCCGGCACCGCGGCGTGCTACCGCTGGACGGCTTTCATATCTCACGATCCTTGTCACGCCGGATGCGGCGGGGCGAATATACGCTTTCGCTCAACCATGAGTTTTCAGGTGTTCTTGATGCTTGCGCGGCGCGAGAAGAAACCTGGATTAACGAGGAAATCCGTACGCTTTACATTTCCCTTCACGAGATTGGCCACGCGCATTCTTTCGAGGTCTGGCAACAAGGAGAGTTGGCCGGTGGGGTCTATGGCGTGACACTCGGTGGGGCGTTTTTCGGTGAAAGCATGTTTTCGGCCCGAACGGATGGGTCGAAACTGGCGCTTGCCCATCTGGTGGCCCATTTGCGGAAATGCGGATTCGTTCTTTTTGACACGCAGTTCCTGACGCCGCATCTGGCGAGCCTCGGTGCGATCGAAATTCCGCGCGCCGAATACCGCGCGCGGCTATCCGACGCGCTTGGTCAAAAGGCCGATATCACGGCGCGTCCTGTAGCGGTTCACAAGGAAGGCTCGGGGTATTCTCATCCAGCGATGCAGCGCAACACCCAGACATCGTAACGCGGATGTTCCAATGCATTTAAGGCAGGAGAAGAGGCAATCATCCAACCCGAAAAGATAGGCCGTGCCGTCTGCTCGGTATGAATGGTCAGGTAGGCAAAGGCATCTCCGGACGGGTTGCCCTGCGGATACCGGCATTCACCGAGCTCCAGGCGCAAGGGGCCGATCTGTTCGGATGATGCGTTTGAGATTTCAATATCGCTGGTTTCCGAATTCGTGCGATCCATCCAGCGTAGAATGGCCCCGGACCCGACCTCGACGCGTTCTTGTGCCTCCGCAAAACCAAAAAAAAGCGTGCTCAAAACCAGACCCGAGGCAAAATTGCAAAGAGCAGCCTGTCTCAATCGGAATCCTCCGCATTGTCGCCGGAGACGAATTTTGTCAACAATCCGATCAGGCTCACCGATCCTTGGGTGAATTCAATCTCGTCTCCCGGCGCGAAAAAAAACGGTGAGCCACCCGGTAGGATCTCGACATAGTTTCCGCCGAGCAGACCCTCGGAGCTCACCGCAAGTGCGCTATCATCGGGTACATCGATCCCCGTTGAAACCGCGATCGTGGCGCGCGCGCGATACGTTTCGGGATCCAGATAAAGCTCGCTGACACGACCGACCTTGACCCCGGCCAGCCTGACATCGGTGCCCACTTCCACACCATCGGCACTGCGGAAACTCGCCGTGAGAGGGTAGTTATCGCCGCCCGTGGAAAGACCCGCGATTTGTCCTGCGTAGAACATGAAGCCGGCCGCCACCAAAAGAACCAAACCCCCGACAGCGACCTCTGTTTTGTTTTCTGATGTCATGTAACGCGCGCCCCGCTCTGCAGTTTCTGCGCCTTGCGCAGTCTCATGCGTCGATATTGCGCATCTTCGAGCGCGCGTCCAGCCGTGAGCGTAGCGCATAAGCGCCCATGTGGTTACATCAGCTCGACTTCGCCTGACGTTGTGTCTTGCAATGGTGGCGCACAAAACTGGCGAAGTCCGCGCAATCCAAGGCGCGTGACCAAAAAAAGCCTTGGCCTTGATCCACACCGAGGCCGATCATGACACTTCTTTGTGCTTCTGTTTCAATGCCTTCGGCAACAGTTCGTAACCCCAAGCCGCGCGCCAGCTGGATCGTTGCCGACACTATCGCATGGTCGGACACGCTGTCCGGCAAAGCGCAAACGAAGCTTTTGTCGACCTTTATTTCTGACACGGGCAGGTTGCGCAAATGTGACAGCGAAGCAAAGCCGGTGCCAAAGTCATCAAGCGAGAGTTCGTAACCCTGCTCAGCCAGCCGGTCGAGCGTAAATTGCGTTGCCTCCGAGCCTCGACCAATCAAACAACCCTCGGTGACCTCGATCGTCAAATCGGCGGATGTCACACCTTGTTTTTCGAGGACGTCGATATTTTTCATTAAGAGGTCCGGCGAACGCAACTCAAGAGGGTGCACGTTTATGGCGATGCGCCCGACCTCGAGGCCCTCTCGCCGCCAGCTTTGCATGTTCTGGCCAACAATTTCAGTAATGCTCTGGGAGAGAGCGGGCAACAGACCGCTTTCAGCGGCAATCGGCAAAAACACGTCGGGTGACGAGGCGCCCAGTTCTGAATTACACCAACGTACCAAGGCTTCTGCTCCGGCGAGGGCGCCGGTCGCTAGGCAGATTTTGGGTTGATAGGACACTGTTATCTGCTTCTCATCCAAAGCGGCGCGCAGAGCGGTTTCGAGGCGGTCGCGCATGACCGCCTCGCGGCGCAAGTTATCATCGAAAATCCGGGCAACGCCGCGTCCGGCTTCTTTGGCTTGATTTAATGCCATGTCGGCTTTGCGGGTGATTTCGCTGGACTGCAAACCATGCTCCGGAAACTGCGCAAGACCAATCGAAACGCCCGGAAAAATCTGTTTTCCCTTTAAGTCGACGGGTTTGTTCAACGCATGGATGAGACGGCGCGCGCGCGCCAGCGAGGTTACCGCATCTGTGCGCTCCTCGACGACGACGAATTCATCGCCGCCCAGACGCGCCACAAATCCGTTCAAAGCACCGCCGCTCTGATGCCCAGAATCATCTCTGGCATGCTCATTGAGGCGCGCGCCGATCCGACCCAACAGGTCATCCCCGACGCCGTGCCCGTACAAATCGTTCACATTCTTGAAATGGTCGAGATCCAAAAGTAAGAGTGTGAAAGGAACTGTGCTACCTTCGGTGTCATCGGTCAGTTTTTTGAGATGGCGGTTGAACGCGGCCCGGTTGGGCAAGCCCGTTACCCCATCAATATTGGCCAATCGATAGTTTTGCTTTTGTGACGCTTCCAGTTCGGAAACGATCGTTTCCAGCTCATCAACGGTTCCATCCAGCTTGCGCGCTGTCTCTGCCGTTCGAACGCCGAAGTAACACAAAAACCCTCCATAGACGAATGCGTAGAAGGTGATCGGAATTGCATAAGACGTACCCCCGACATGCGCGGCAAACACGACCGACCCGAGGATAAGGGTGTAATAGATGAGCGCCGCGATAGAGGTGCGGTGCAGCATAAAAGTACCGCCCGCCGACATCCCCGCACAGACCATAAGGACAATGAAGCTGCTAGGGGCATCGATCACCGCAATCTTCCAAAAGGCAAGGGTGGCCCAGGGCAAGGCAAGGATGGCGGCGAACAGGTTGAGCCGACGGATCGCCTTGTGCGACACATGTGTCAAGCTACGCTCGTTCGCGCGGCGCGTGCGCAGAAACACAACGATACAGACAGCAATGGTTAGGGCACACCACGCCGTCAGGAAGCCTGGCGTCTGGTGCGGCACAACCAAGGCTACGAAAATCAAGGCGTTGATCCCCGTCACCCAACTGCCCGCCGCCGATGTCCGAATGACGGATTGAACATCCTGCACGCTCGGTGGCTTACGCAGGTCACTCAAAAAATCGCTGATCCAACGGCGTATCAAGTGGCACGATCCCATAATCCACCGCTGGAATAACCTGCACACCCTTAATGTCGCGCCAAAATAGGACGCTGAACGCATAGGTTTAAATTAGAGTTTTAGTCAAAAAACGGGCTGGTCGGAAGGCGCTGTAACGTTCAGCTCGCGCTGGCGCCTTCTTTCTTGTCCGTATGCACCATGAGTGGCGCTGCTTCAGAGTTAACAGCTTCTTCGTTCACGACCACTTCTTCCACGCCATCCATGCCGGGCAGATCAAACATGGTGTCAAGAAGGATGTCCTCGAGGATCGAGCGCAAGCCACGAGCGCCGGTCTTGCGTTCGATGGCGCGTTTGGCAATTGCCAAAAGTGCATCATCAGTGAAGGTCAGCTGCGCGTCCTCAAGCTCGAATAGACGCTGGTACTGCTTGACCAGCGCGTTTTTCGGCTGAGTCAGGATGGTGACCAAGGCATCCTCGTCGAGATCTTCCAACGTCGCGATTACAGGTAGACGACCAACAAATTCCGGGATCAGGCCGAATTTGAGCAGGTCCTCGGGTTCAAGATCCTTGAACACTTCGCCAACGTTACGCTCGTCAACAGCGCGCACATCGGCGCCAAATCCCATCGCGCTGCCCTTGCCGCGCTGACTTATAATCTTGTCGAGACCTGCAAAAGCACCGCCGCAAATAAACAGGATATTGGTCGTATCGACCTGCAAAAATTCCTGCTGCGGATGCTTGCGCCCGCCCTGGGGCGGAACGGCGGCCACGGTGCCTTCCATCAATTTGAGCAAGGCCTGCTGGACACCCTCACCCGACACATCGCGGGTGATCGACGGATTTTCCGACTTACGGGTGATCTTGTCGACCTCGTCGATATAAACGATGCCGCGCTGCGCCCTCTCGACGTTATACTCGCTGGCCTGCAGCAATTTCAGAATAATATTTTCGACATCTTCGCCGACATATCCTGCTTCGGTCAATGTCGTTGCATCGGCCATCGTGAAGGGCACATCAAGAATACGCGCCAGCGTCTGAGCCAAAAGTGTCTTACCGCAACCGGTGGGGCCAATAAGCAGAATGTTGGATTTCTGCAGCTCAATGTCGTTTTTGCCGCTGTGGTTTAACCGTTTGTAGTGATTGTGAACGGCCACGGATAACACGCGCTTGGCCGTCGCTTGCCCGATCACATAATCGTCAAGAACGTCGCAAATCTCTCGCGGACTAGGCACGCCGTCAGAGGATTTCAGACCAGCAGTTTTGGTTTCCTCGCGAATAATGTCCATGCACAACTCGACACATTCGTCGCAAATGAAAACCGTCGGACCAGCTATGAGTTTGCGCACCTCGTGCTGACTTTTGCCGCAGAAGCTGCAATACAAGGTGTTCTTGCTATCATTGCCCGCGTTATTCGCCATCCCGAGTACCTTCCAAGGACATCGGCCCAGTGAGGCCGTTTGTCAGTAAGTCACTGTTCGCATTCCAAAACCACAATGCCGCACTCGTCTTATGCAGCACTTCAAACGTTAGCTTAGGCCAGAGATGAGAGCACCTCAACGCCAAAATGGCCGCAGTCTTGCACCGGTGCTTTGGCGCATCCTTCGCGGCACAGATTCACGTATCATCAACTTCTTTACGCATCATCATCGTCGGCCGATGGCCGATTTTCCACAATCTCATCGATCAGACCCCAGTCCTTGGCATCTTCGGGCGCCATGAAGTTATCGCGCTCCAACGCATCTTCGACCTTTTTCAGCGTTTGTCCCGTGTGTTTGACGTAGATTTCGTTAAGACGCCGTTTCAGTTTCAGCGTCTCTTCCGCGTGGATCATGATATCGGTGGCCTGTCCCTGATACCCACCCGAGGGTTGATGCACCATGATCCTGGAATTGGGCAGCGAAAAACGCATGCCTGCAGTGCCAGCTGTCAACAGCAATGAGCCCATAGATGCCGCCTGACCAATCACCAATGTGCTCACCTTCGGGCGGATGTACTGCATCGTATCGTATATCGACAGACCCGAGGTCACCACGCCACCCGGACTATTGATATACATGCTGATTTCTTTTGAGGGGTTGTCGGCTTCAAGATGCAGCAATTGGGCAACGATGAGGCTGGACATGCCATCATGGACCGGGCCGGAAACGAAAATGATCCGCTCCTTCAGCAAACGCGAAAAGATGTCGTAGGCCCGTTCCCCCCGGCTGGTCTGTTCCACCACCATTGGGACAAGCGTGTTCATGTATGTCTCGAAAGGGTCTTTCATATCGGGCCTGCCTGCTAAACTGTCTGCTAAATCTCCGGAACCGATCGCCCGGACACAACAAAGAGTAGTTGGGGCCTCCGGGGGCTTCAAGGGTACTTGAGCCCAAGAGCCGAGCAATTTGTGAGTAATCCAGCGCAATATCGAGCATTTCCGGAATTGGTTCTAAATTATTCAGATTGTGGTCAAACTGGCACATTGCTCCCGACATTCTTAAGGGTTACACGTGGGCCATGTTGAGGGACATTTTGGTGCACATACACGGGCATTGCACCATGCGTTCCTGTAAAATTGCTAGCAGGAGACACCATAATGGCAGACGCCGCCATTTCCGGCCACGCACATGAGGACAACCGGTCTTTTTTTACACGTTGGTTCATGTCGACCAACCACAAAGACATCGGCATTCTGTATCTGATTACATCGGCTTTCGTCGGTTTTTTGGCCGT
This sequence comes from Pseudomonadota bacterium, assembly GCA_039025595.1. Taxonomy (GTDB): domain Bacteria; phylum Pseudomonadota; class Alphaproteobacteria; order Rhodobacterales; family Rhodobacteraceae; genus Roseovarius. The sequence continues at coordinate 22,107 of JBCCNY010000004.1, forward strand.
GGCCTTCACGGTTTACATGCGCATGGAGTTGATGAACCCTGGCGTCCAGTACATGTGCATGGAGCACTTGGACAAAGGGTTCGTCTCTGGCTTCATCAGTTCTCTGGCGGCCTCAATGCCGATGGAATGTACGCCCAACGGACACCTTTGGAATGTGATGATCACGTATCACGGCGTTCTCATGATGTTCTTTGTCGTAATCCCTGCGCTCTTTGGCGGCTTTGGTAATTACTTTATGCCTCTGCAGATCGGCGCGCCCGATATGGCGTTTCCACGCCTGAACAATCTGAGCTATTGGCTCTATGTCACCGGTACCGCTCTGGGTGTTGCCTCATTGCTCTCTCCTGGCGGCAATGGACAACTGGGCTCTGGGGTCGGTTGGGTTCTCTACCCACCGCTTTCCACTAACGAAGCCGGCATGTCGATGGATCTGGCCATTTTTGCAGTCCATGTCTCCGGCGCGAGCTCTATCCTAGGCGCGATCAACATGATCACGACGTTTCTGAACATGCGCGCTCCCGGCATGACACTCTTCAAAGTACCGTTGTTCTCATGGTCGATTTTTGTCACCGCATGGCTGATCCTTCTGGCTTTACCGGTTTTGGCAGGCGCCATCACGATGCTGTTGACCGACCGCAACTTCGGCACAACTTTCTTTGATCCCGCCGGTGGTGGCGACCCAGTGCTGTACCAGCACATTCTCTGGTTCTTCGGGCATCCCGAGGTCTACATCATTATCCTGCCGGGTTTCGGCATCATCAGCCACATTATTGCGACCTTCTCGCGCAAGCCGATCTTTGGCTATCTTCCGATGGTTTGGGCGATCATAGCGATCGGGTTTCTGGGCTTCGTCGTGTGGGCGCACCACATGTATACGGTCGGCATGTCCGTCACCCAGCAAAGCTACTTCATGCTGGCGACGATGGTGATTGCGGTTCCAACAGGCGTTAAAGTCTTTAGTTGGATCGCCACGATGTGGGGGGGCTCAATTGAGTTTCGCACACCAATGGTTTGGGCGTTTGGGTTCTTGTTCTTGTTCACTGTAGGTGGCGTGACCGGGATTGTATTGAGCCAAGCAGCTGTCGACCGGGCCTACCACGACACCTATTATGTCGTGGCTCACTTCCATTACGTGATGTCGCTCGGGGCCGTCTTTGCAATTTTTGCCGGGATCTACTTCTATTTCCCTAAAATGACCGGAAAAATGTATCCGGAATGGGCTGGCAAGCTGCACTTTTGGATGATGTTTATTGGCGCAAACCTGACTTTCTTCCCGCAGCATTTTCTAGGGCGTCAAGGCATGCCGCGCCGGTACATCGATTACCCGGAAGCGTTCGCGCTCTGGAATTGGTGGTCCTCGGTCGGCGCCTTCATTTCCTTTGCGAGTTTTCTCTTCTTCTTTGGTGTCATGTACTATGCGCTGACACGGGGTCGTCCGTGCACGGAAAAGAACCCATGGAACGAATATGCCGACACGCTCGAATGGACCCTGCCCTCACCGCCGCCGGAACATACGTTCGAGCAGCTGCCGAAACGCGAAGACTGGGACAAGTCTCCCGCTCATTGAATCTGGCCACTCGACAGTCTTTTGAACTTTAAACGAGAAGCCCCGAGACACGCTATCGGGGCTTTTTCCAAACAGAAATAAAAGCGGCCGGAAAACCCAGTTTTCCGAACCAGAATTTTTAGAAAAATTCTCGCGTGCCCTGTCGTGTTTATCGCTTTATTCAACAATCACGAGGCCTTTGAAGCGCTCTCGTGCCACGTCTTTTGCCGCGGTTGCGATGCGGGATACAACTTGACGATGTGCAGATCGTTTACGCCATGCCAGCCCGATGGAACGGGTGAACCGGTCGCGACGAAAGCGCAGAACAGCAACATCACCTGTTTCGTCTGAGACTTCTGAACGAACATAGAGCGTTGGAAGAAAGGTAAGGCCCATGTTCAGCGCCGTCATTTGCCTGAGAGCGTCTAAAGACGTGCCCTCATACTCGCGGCGTAGATTGGCGCCGACCTCCTCGCACAAGGCCGAAATTTGCGTGTGCAAGACGTATGCGGACGACAGCGCCAGCACATCCTGTCCGGTCAGATGCCGATCTGTAACCTCACTGAGAGACGCCAGTTCATGGTCTTGAGATACTGCGAGACGCAATGGCTCGCGGAAAAGCCGTTCGACGGTGATATCTCCGGAGCGCAGTGGCAGTTGTGTCAAGATCAGATCATAACGACCGTCTTGCAAATCTTCTTGCAAAACAATCGGAGCCGCTTCGCGGATGATCA
>JBCCNY010000005.1:0-23222 GCA_039025595.1 Pseudomonadota bacterium
CGCGGGATCAAGCTGCAGAACGGAGACGAGGTCGTCTCGATGTCGGTGATCCACCATTTCGAGGCAAGCCCGGACGAACGCGCGGCCTATCTGAAAATGCGCCGCGCCGCGGCTGGAGTGAGCGATGAACCCGATAGCGACGAGGAAGAGGCGGGCGAAGCCGCGATCACCCCAGAGCGTTTCGAGGAGATGCAGGCGGCGGAAAACCTCATTCTGACGATCACCGAAGAAGGCGCCGGCAAGCTCAGCTCCAGCCACGGCTATCCTGTCAGGGGTCGCGGCGGACAAGGCGTCCATGCCTGGTCGAGCAAGTCCAACGATACGCTTATCGCCTCTTTCCCGGTGCAGCTCGAAGACCAGATCATGCTCGCCACGTCGGGTGGACAATCAATCCGGGTTCCGGTCAAAGGGATTTCCTTCCGCTCGCGTAGCGCAGGGGGTGTGCGCGTTTTCAACACCGCCGAAGGTGAAAAAGTGGTAAGTGTCGCGTGGATCGCAGAAGCTCCAGACGAAGAGACAGAAGAAGGCGAGACCGAGACCCAGACCGCGGATGACGAAGCGTAGTTGCACAGCGTTGTTTGACTACTACGTTCTGTTAAAGAGGCAAAATGTGAAAGCCGCGCGTCTGACGCGGCAACATGGCTTGCGATAGATTGTCGGCAAAAAAGTGTTTCGCAGCGACGCGTGCCCGTTGGTCTGAGTCACGTGAAGATTTGGCTGATCAGGGCATGGGCTTGATCGTCTTACACAGTCGGCGGTTTGTTTGGGCGATTGGCGAGCCAAACCAATAGCACTCCGACGTGCCCCTAACCCAGTTGCTCCTGCTTTTCGGCCAGTATCAGCCATTCCTCCTCTGCTTCCATCAGGCGCGAGCGGGTCTCGGCCAAAATAGCAGTGGCTTTCGAGAATCTGGCGGCATCACGCGCGTAGAGATCCGGATCCGACAAAAGCTGTTCGATCTTACCGATCTCTGTTTCAAGCTGGTCGATCTCTTGGGGTAAGCTATCGAGCCGATGCTGATCTTTGTACGACAGCTTGGTTGCGGCAGTTTTTTTGAGGGCTTTCGAAGCAGTCGGTTTTGGTTTCGCTTTTGCAGAAACCTCTCCATTTTGTCCGGTAGAAGCCGCCTCTGCGCGCTGCGCCTGACTGTCTGACCATCCCCCGGCATAGATTGTTGTCTGTCCGCCGGGCTCCAGTCTGATGGTCATCGTGGCCACGCGGTCGATGAAGTCGCGATCATGGCTTACAAGCAGCACAGTCCCGTCATAGCTGTCGAGAACATCCTGCAGCAGATCGAGCGTTTCAATATCAAGATCGTTTGTCGGCTCGTCGAGCACCAGAAGGTTGGACTCGCTTGCCATAAGACGCGCCAAGAGCAACCGCGCTTTCTCGCCGCCTGACAGAGAGCGCACCGGCGCCCTTGCCTGGGCATCGTCAAAAAGGAAATCCCTGAGATACCCCACAACGTGGCGTGGCTGACCACGCACCAAAACCTGATCGACACGTCCCGACACCCGCATTTCGGGATCGTGGGTCAGACTGTCCCAAAGTGAACGATCAGGATCGAGCGATGCGCGGGTCTGATCAAAAATCGCCGGAATGAGGTTGGTGCCGTGGCGCAACGTACCGCTATCCGCTTTTTGCCGACCCAATAGCAGGTTGAGCAAGGTGGTTTTTCCAACACCATTGGGACCCACAAAAGCCACGCGGTCGCGGCGCTCAATGGACAGGGTAAAATCGCGTATGATTGGTCTGCCGCCCAGATCGAGAGACAGGTTCTTGGCCTCAATCACCTTGCGCCCGGATCGAGACCCGCTGTCCAAGGCCAGCGCCGCATTCCCTTGCCTTCGGATCTGTGCGGCACGTTCGGCCCGCAGCTCTTTCAGGGCGCGCAGGCGACCCTGATTGCGTTTGCGTCGGGCGCTAATCCCCTCCACGGCCCAACGGGCTTCTGCCGCGATCTTGCGATTGAGCTTGTGGCGCGCCTCATCCTCTTCGGCCCAGGTTTTGTCTCGCCATGCCTCGAACGCATCGAAACCAGCGTCCTGACGTCTGCTGACACCTCGATCGAGCCATAGCGTTGCCCGGGTCAGAGATCGCAAAAAGGCCCTGTCATGGCTGATCAGAACGAAGGCTGCTCGGGTTTGCGACAGATGCGCCTCGAGCCAGGTGATCGCCTCGATATCAAGGTGGTTGGTGGGTTCATCGAGCAGCATGAGGGTCGGCGCTCCGGCCAAAAGCCGCGCCAGGGCCGCACGCCTGCGTTCTCCTCCGGAGGCCGTTTGCACAGAGTGTTGGGGGTCGAACTTTAGACCCTCTGCGGCGCGCTCTACCTTGTAGATGTCTTCCTCAGCCAATCCAGCGCGCGCGAAATCCCCCAGCGTGTCAAAACCCGCCATGCTTGGGTCTTGTTCCAGATAGCCTAGGGAAAGACTGGGACTGGTGGTGCGTTCGCCCGCATCGGGTGCGACAAGATCCGCCATCACCTTCAGTAGCGTTGATTTGCCAGAACCATTCCGCCCAACAAGCGCAATTCGGTCACCCGATTGAACCGAGAGCGAGGTTTGGACCAGAAGCGGATTGCCGCCAAACCCAAGCGAAATGTCGCGAAGTTGCAAAAGAGGGGAGCGTGCCATAGAGGCGGGCTAGCCCGGCAAAAGCAGATGCGTCAAGACGCGGAATGCTCCGCCATCGCGCGAAGCACACGTTTGCGCGCGTCTGGGACGGCGTCAATCTCTAGACCGGTGAAGACATGCAGCGTGTTCATCAAAGGATCAATCACAGCGTGATCGCTGACCCAACCGCCCATGCCCAGATAGGTCCGCAAGAGCGGAGGCATAACGCGTAAACCTGCGCGACGATCGGGCTCATCGCCATGTGATAAGTCCGCAAACCGAAACACCGAGGTCGATTTGATACCGGGCAACCAGGGATCCGGTGCAAGATATTGGTTTCGGAGCAGCGTGAAAGCATCCAGATAAGGGTTGGCGTCGTTGCCTTTGAACGACGAGCAACCAAAGAGCATCCGAACGCCATTTTCATCCACAAAGCGCGCCATACCGCCCCAGGCGACGCGCAGAATATCGGCGTCGCGCGCCTCGGGGTGAATACAAAAACGCCCGACCTCCGCCATTGGCGAGCGAAAAGTTTCCAGTGCGGACAGATCGTAAAACTGGGCAGAGTAGCTCCGGGACGTGGCATCGCCGGACGCCAGCAGCAGCATGCGGAAACAGCAGACCAGTTGATCGGTGAACTGATCGCGCACAATGATATGTGTGCAAACGGGATCGAATGCATCCGCATCCGGTGGCGCGGCCCGCCCCAGAAAGCTAAGAGCACGCAAATGCTGAGCCGCTGCCAGATCAGCCTGCGTGTCAGCGCGGCGAGCGCGATATCTGCCAATTGTCAGCATTGGGTCGGAGCGCAGTATCCAAGTTTCACTCGGTGAATCGTGCCTGATCGTGGGGATACTACCTTCGGCATATAACAAAGGGTATGACCTCTCAGCAAAGCGCGCCAGTATTTGACGAAATACGTTTCGCGACAGCCAATCGAGACGAAGCGGCAGGCCCGGTCAGAACAGAGTTTCGGCATCAAACACGCCAACGTTGCGCAGTAGCTGCTGGAACAGACCTTGGTCCTCAACGGACGAATCAGTCACACGCCGGGCAAGCGGAACAACCCGGCCATCCGCCAAGCTGAACCGTTCAATATTTGCAATCGTATCATTGGGGGTAAAACTGATCGCAAGGACCTGTCGTTCAATAACCTCGGGTTTGCGCGGTCCGACGGCTTTAATCCGTGTGCGAATGTAGTAGTAATCTCCATCACTCAGGACGCCGGATGATGACGGAGTACCCACAACATCGTCGACGGTGGCGCGCGTATCTACGCCTACGGTCAATTCATCGAGTTCATCTTGCGGCGGGATATAGCCATGATTTGAATAAATGGGCGAACACGCCGAAAGGGCCAGCATGAGAGCCGCGCCTGGACCCATGATCGCGCGATAGTGCATCTGGTTTTTGTCCCCCGAAAGGCCCTCGCCCTAGTCCGAATAGCCTAAGCTATCGCTTACAACAAGGTGGCGATACGGTTCAAGAAAGGATAAGCGCTCGTCCATGCCCGCGCCTCTCGATGTCAAAAAACCGCTCCGCACAGTCGATCTGCCAAAAGCGAAGCCGATCGATTTCACTCTGGTCGCAACGCCGGACATGATCGGGCGGCTCGCGGCGAACCTTGGTCTATTGGAATTGAGAAAACTGCGCCTGACGGGGCGCCTCGTTCCTCAGGATCGCCACGACTGGCATCTGTTGGCGCAACTCGGCGCCACCGCGGTGCAAAGCTGCATCGCGACAGGAGCGCCTGTCGTCACGCGCATCGACACCGAAATAGAGCGTGTTTTTGTAACCGATTGGCAAACCCATATCCCGGAAGTCGCGGAAGCAGAGATGCCTGAGGATGATCGCTTCGAACCGCTGGGCGAAACCATCGATCTCGAAGAATTGGTCAGTGAGGCTCTGGCGCTTGCGTTGCCCGATTTTCCTCGCGGCGACACGACGCCTCCGGTCGAGGTCAGCGCCGCACCCCCAGGCGCTCAACCCATCGATGATGCGCTTTCCCGCCCCTTTTCCGGACTTGCCGAGCTAAAACGGAAACTTGAAGAGGGTAACTGAAAAAGCTCTTGCACATGAGTTTTTTCCGAGTATTTTCGCGCGCTCATCGTATTTGGGTTGATCTTGCCGCTCGGGGTACTCTAAGAGCGCTGAAGACATGGAACAGGGCTATGCAGCCCGCTTAGCTATTGAGGTTGCGACATGGCTGTCCAACAGAACAAAGTATCTAAATCGCGTCGCAACAATCGTCGTGCGCATGATGCCCTTGTTGCGGCCAATCCCAATGAATGTCCAAATTGCGGTGAGCTGAAGCGTCCGCATCACGTCTGCGGCGCCTGTGGTCATTACGGCGACAAGGAAATCGTGGTCGTCGCAGATGAGATCGAGCTGGAAGACGACGCAGCCTAAAGCTAAGGGCACAGAAAGGCAGCGGGCCCGATGTCAAAGACAGGCCAAGCCGTGCCAAATAAAACGAACATGTTAATTTCTGTGGATGCTATGGGCGGCGATCTGGGACCGGCCGTGGTCGTTGCAGGTTTGTCGCAATCAGCGCGCAAGAATTCAAAAATAGGGTTCATTCTCCATGGCGATGCGGATGAACTTCGTCCGTTGGTCGCGCGTCGTCGAGACCTAAAGGACATCTGCGAAATACGCGACGCAAAGAACGTCATCGCGATGGAGGACAAACCGAGCCTCGCGCTGCGTCAGGGACGTGACAGTTCGATGTGGTCGGCGATTGACTCGGTTCGCAATGGCGAGGCCAGCGTCTGCGTGTCCTGCGGCAATACCGGCGCGCTGATGTTGATGTCGGTTATGCGGTTGCGAAAATTACCCGGGATCTATCGTCCCGCCATTGCCGTGTTATGGCCCTCTGCAAATCCGCAACGTTTCAACATAATGCTCGATGGTGGTGCTGATATCCGCGCCGATGCCAAAGACCTGATGCAATATGCGCTGATGGGAGCCTCATATGCGCGCAACGGCTTTGGCCTCGACCGACCTCGTGTCGGATTGCTGAATGTCGGCACAGAAGAGCATAAAGGCCGCACCGAGCTTAAAGAGGCTTTTGATCTGATTTCTAGTAATGCGCGGCAGGGCGATTTTGAATTCGTGGGCTTCGTCGAGGGTCGCGATTTGCCAGGAACGGTCTGCGATGTGATCGTAACGGACGGCTTTACCGGCAATGTTGCGCTTAAGACCGGCGAAGGCATCGCGAACATGATCAGCGCGTTCCTGCGTGAGGCTTTCCGGTATACGCCACTGTCAAGACTGGCATCGCTGTTGGCCTATACGTCTTTGCGCCGCATGGGCAAACGGATCGATCCGAGGCGGTCGAATGGCGGCGTTTTTCTGGGTCTGAACGGTACGGTCGTAAAGTCGCACGGGGCGGCGGATGCCACGGGTGTGTCGGCCGCAGTCAAACTGGCTTTTGAGCTTGCGGAGAAAGGCTTTACCGAAAAACTGGCCGCACGGGTTGCATCTGCGGCCATGCTTAAAGAGGATGCGTTCCACGAGGTCGAGCCAGGCGGTGAAAGAGAATGATAAAACGCGCCGTGATTGAAGGCGTCGGGCATTACTTGCCCGAACGGGTCGTGCCGAATTCGGACTTCGAAGCCACCCTGGATACTTCTGACGCCTGGATCCGCGCCCGCACCGGGATCGAGCGGCGCCACATTGCGGCAGACGATCAAACGACATCCGATCTGGGCCTTCGGGCGGCGAAGCAAGCCCTGGCGCAAGCGAATGTTTCGCCGGAAGAGATCGATGGAATTGTCGTGGCTACATCGACGCCCGATCTGACTTTCCCCTCTGTTGCCACGATGATCCAGTCGGGGCTTGGTATTCGAAGCGGGTTTGCCTTCGACGTGCAGGCTGTCTGCGCGGGTTTCATTTACGCTCTGGCCAATGCCAATGCGCTGATCGTGTCCGGTCAAGCCAACCGGCTTTTGGTGGTCGGCGCTGAAACTTTCAGCCGGATCATGGATTGGACAGACCGCTCCACCTGCGTCCTTTTCGGCGACGGGGCCGGTGCCGTGGTGCTTGCGGCAAGCGACGGAACGGGCGCGGCGAGCGACAGAGGTATTTTGTCTACTGATCTCAATGCAGACGGATCATATAGAGACATGCTCTTTGTCGATGGTGGCGTCTCCAGCACTGGCAACAGCGGTAAACTGCGGATGGAAGGCAATGCGCTGTTCCGACAGGCGGTTGAAAAGCTGACGATCACGACCGACGTTGCGTTGAAAAAGGCAGGCTGTTCGGTTGACGATATCAACTGGGTTGTGCCGCATCAGGCCAATGTTCGCATCATCCAGGCCTGCGCCAAACGCGTTTGTATCCCGATGGAAAAAGTGGTCGTGACCGTTCAGGATCACGGCAATACCTCCGCGGCGTCGATTCCCCTAGCCCTATCCGTTGCGGTGCAATCTGGCCGGATCAAGCGGGGCGATCTGATCGTGTCTGAGGCGATCGGCGGCGGATTGGCCTGGGGCGCCATCGTTTTGCGCTGGTAGGACTGGGGTGCTCGTGTGAATTCCTGCGTAAACACCACCGCGCAAACCATTGACATTGACTCGGAAAATTCTTCACCTCTACAATCGCTAAAACTGATGGAGGTGCCGCGATGTCTGACAAGACTTTGACCCGAATGGATCTGAGCGAAGCGGTCTTCCGCGAAGTAGGTTTATCTCGTAACGACTCCGCTGAATTGGTTGAAAGCGTGCTTGATCACATGTCCGACGCTTTGGTGCGGGGCGAGCAGGTAAAGATCTCATCCTTCGGCACCTTCTCGGTTCGTGATAAGTCCGCTCGGATTGGACGCAATCCAAAAACCGGCGAAGAAGTTCCCATTAACCCGCGCCGGGTGCTGACATTCCGTCCCTCGCATTTGATGAAGGATCGGGTTGCAGCGGGCAACAAACGCTAGGCGCAGCAAATGACAAAATCGGCAGATGCGTTTCGGACCATCAGCGAGGTGGCCGATTGGCTGAACACACCTGCGCATGTCCTGCGCTTCTGGGAAAGCAAATTCGCTCAGGTCAAGCCGGTAAAGCGCGCGGGTGGCCGGCGATACTACCGCCCCACCGATATGAAGCTTCTGGGCGGGATCAAACGACTGCTGCACGACGATGGGATGACCATCAAAGGCGTGCAAAAGCTGTTGCGCGAACAGGGTATGGCGCATGTTGCCGGCCTCTCTCAACCTTTAGGCGATGCGGCTGACGATGATGAACTCGCGGGCGTTGTGATCGATGCAGAAGCGCAGCCGGTACCGGAAATCGACGCAGGCTCAGACGAACCCGTTGCAGCGGAGACGCCAGACGTTGCAACCGACGCTCCGGCGCAGGAAGCTGTTGATATAGATCCGCTGCCGGAGGCCGAGCCCGAGCAGCAGGCGGAGCCAGACACCGCACCGGAACTTGAACCAGCGCCAGAGCCCGTAGACAACAATGCGCCGCAAGCTCAACCTGTTGAAACAGCAGAGGCCTCGACCCAAGAGGTCGCAACGGCTGAGCAGGTCGACATGTCACAGCCTGATCGGGCCGCGCCTGATCAATCCGACGCGGCAGTTTTGCCGAGCTTTCGGCATCGTCGGGACAACGGGCAAGAGACCGAGGATCTACCGAGGACGCAGCAACCGGCCGAAGCCGCAGATCAAATCGTCGCGCCAGAGGCTGCATCCGACGTAAGTCACTCCGAACCGAACGCACCGGAGCCCACCACGCCCGCACCTGCCGCGCCCGTAATAGAGACACCTCATTTACCTGACGACGCGAGCGATGATATCCCGGCAGATCCCGGCGTGCTGTCGGCGCTCGCGCAGTTGCCTCAAAAGGTGTCGCCGGAATTGGCAGAGCAGCTCAGACAAATTGCTGCGGCTTTGCGCGCAACTAAAAATGCAGGTGGTCGGCAATAGCCCTGCCGTTGCAAAATAGCCCTTGTTCTTTCGGTACAATGCGCATTAAACACCTCCCGTTCGGGCTATGGCGCAGCCTGGTAGCGCGTCCGTCTGGGGGACGGAAGGTCGCAGGTTCAAGTCCTGCTAGCCCGACCAAATTCCAAGCCGACCGTCCCGACCTTGGACGAGTGTCTTTGGGGCGCGGGGACTTTGTTTCATGAAAAACGGCGTGTTGGCCGACATCCAGATCCGCGAACTGATCCAGACGGGCGCCCTGTCCTCCTCAGCGCCGATCCTGAACGAACAGATCCAGCCCGCCTCTCTTGATTTGCGCTTGAGCGACCGCGCCTATCGGGTCCGCGCTTCTTTTCTTCCCGGCGCCACGACGGTTGCCGAACGGTTGGAAAGCCTGACAATGCATAGTTTTCCACTCACCGGCGGTGCCGTGCTGGAGAGAGGCTGCGTCTACCTGATCCCTCTTATGGAACGGCTCTCCCTGCCTCAGGGCATGACGGCGGCGGCCTCGGCCAAAAGCTCTATTGGCCGGCTCGATCTGATGACGCGGATCATCACCGATCAGGGTATAGAGTTCGATCGTGTGCCGGAAGGCTATGTCGGCCCGCTCTACGCAGAGATCTGCCCGCAAAGCTTTTCAGTTGTGGCGCAGCCCGGGCAATTGCTAAATCAGATCATTTTCCGCCAGGGCGATACACGCCTCAGCGATGAAGATCTGCGCAAGGTCCATGCGCGCACACCAATTGTCCATACCGACGCCGTGATCGATGATGGCCTGGGCTTTTCCGTCGATTTGCAGCCGACGACCGGCGATCTGGTTGGGTATCGCGCAAAGCGCCACAGCGGGATCATCGATCTGAGCAAAACAAACCACTACGATCCGGCAGAGTACTGGGAAGAGGTGCGTACACGCGACGGTCGGATCATCCTTGACCCCGGAGCCTTCTACATCCTTGTCAGCCGAGAGGCGATTGCCATTCCCCCTGATTGCGCCGCCGAAATGGCCCCCTATCTTGCGATGGTCGGCGAATTTCGGGTGCATTACGCAGGCTTTTTTGATCCCGGTTTCGGCTATGACGCTGCAGGCGGCGCGGGATCACGGGGCGTGCTGGAGGTGCGCTGTCACGAGGCCCCGTTCGTGCTCGAACATGGCCAAATCGTGGGGCGTCTGGTCTATGAGCGGATGTCGCAGACCCCTCAGGCGCTCTACGGTGCAGGTATTTCGTCTAACTACCAAGGCCAGGGCCTGAAACTCTCCAAACACTTCAAGTCGGGTTAGGCTCTATCCTAGAAAGAGTACGCCTTGCAGGCATCCTCTGGTTATGTGCCATGGAAACCGCCGGCACGCGCATAGCTGCTTGGTCTCGGATCGCTTCTATTTGGTGCTCGCCATGGCGTAAAATCACGTCGACACGATTGAGCGCGCCGACAAAAGCTATGAGGCCAGTAGCATCCGGCTTCCGAGCATTTTTGCGGGCAGGATTCCGGGACATCGCTTTCGACGAGCTATGGCCTAAAATCGTCCCAAACGCCGCATCGCACGCATCGATTGTTTCGCCCGCTTGTTGGTTTCGGCCTGCTGGCGCGCCTGCTGCGGCGATGGCCTGGATGGCTGTTTCGTTGCACCATTTTCCGGTTTTTTAGACGCCCGCTGGCTTATTGCATCCATGCCCATGTTCAAACCGCCGCGCATAACGCGGCGCATGATCATGCGAAGGGCCATATTTATCAGTCGGTTGGCATTCATTTTTTCGCTCTTTTCTCTTACCGCTCTGCCTGTTCAGCGTACCATAGCTTTCAATCGTGAAGATTTCAGGGCAACAGCCCGATCCTAGTCCTCAAAAAGTTCGCTTTGTCCTGTTGCAACCGCTTCCTCAGCATCCTCGTCGGACAAACCCAGATCAGGTGCGTTCTCCACGGACGATCGATTGTCCAAAAGCCCGGCTGCGCGTAACTCTTTCAGGCCCGGTAAATCTCGCGCGCTTTCGAGCCCGAAATGGTCGAGAAACGTTTGTGTGACCACAAAGGTGACCGGACGGCCCGGGGTCATCTTGCGTCGACCAAACCGGATCCATTCCATTTCCAGCAACTGATCGACAGTACCTCGGCTGACAGAGACACCCCGGATTTCCTCGATCTCGGCGCGGGTGACAGGCTGATGATAGGCAATGATCGCGAGCGTTTCGATCGCGGCTCGGCTGAGTTTGCGGGTCTCGACAGTCTCTTTATGCATCAAAAAGCCAAGATCCGGCGCGGTTCGCATGGCCCAGGCTTCGCCGACGCGCACCAATCTCACACCGCGATCCTCATATCGCTTTCGCAAATGCGTCAAAGCCTCAGCCGGATCACAGCCATGCGGCAGGCGCGCTTCCATTTCTTTCAACGTAACCGGCTCAGCGGAGGCAAATAAAATAGCCTCGCACATACGTTCCTGTTCCGCCATCGGCGGGGCTGCGAAAAGGCTTTCTTCGGTATCTTCAATCTCGTGGGGGGCGTCGGTCATCACTGGTCTCGACGTCGCAATTCCAGCGGACCAAATGTACCCGATTGTCGCAATTCGACACGCCCCTCCCGCGCGAGTTCAAGCGCTGCCGCAAAAGTAGAGGCGGTGGCACTGCGCCTGCGACCTGGCTCTGATGTGAATTCTTCGGGAAGATAGCTTGATATTTCCGTCCATGTGCCTGCAAAACCGATCAGTCCCCGCATCCGCTCCAGCGCCTGTTCGAGAGTGAAGAACGCATCGCGATCGAACGAAAACGGACGAAACTCGTCATGGGTACGGATGCGCGCATAGCTCTGCATCAAGTCCAGCAAGGTCGCCGTGTACTTGATCCGCTTAATGCGTGTCAGGTCTTCGGGAATGCCTCGGCAGAATATATCGCGGCCCAGCCGGTCCCGCGCCATCAATTTGGCCGCCGCGTCGCGCATCGCTTGCAAACGTTCCAGTTGGAACGCCAAATGCGCAGCGAGCTCTTCACCCGTCGGTCCGTCCTCGACAGGGTCAGGCGGGAGCAAAAGTCTCGATTTCAGAAAGGCCAGCCACGCCGCCATCACAAGGTAATCTGCCGCCAGTTCCAGACGCAACGCCTTGGCATGTTCGACAAAAGCCAGATATTGCCGCGCCAGTTCCAACACCGAGATTTTGCGCAGATCAACCTTTTGGGTGCGGCTGAGCGTCAAAAGAAGGTCGAGGGGCCCCTCAAATCCGTCCACGTCAACGATCAGCGCCTCAGCGGCCACGCGGTCGGCCACGCTGGTCTCTGGATCATAGTCGTCGTGAAAGGTCGGGTCAGTCATTCAGGGCCCCGCGAAGCAAGGTCGCAACCTTTGTCTCTAACGCGGGAATGTCAACCTCTCGCATAGGTCCGCGCGCTGCGTGTACCGCCTGCGCCCTTCGCAGCGCCTCTCCCTGCAAAACTCCTGCGCGATGGACCACTTTGCGCATCTCCTCCAGTTGACCATTGCAGTGCAGCACGACATCGCACCCGGCTTCAAGCGATTGCGTTGTGAGATCGCCAATATCACCTTGTAGCGCCTTCATGGAAATATCGTCGGTCATGAGCAATCCGTCGACGTTCAGCTCATTCCGAATGACATCGATCACGACAGGCGACAGGGTGGCCGGACGATCATCCAGAGACGAAAAGACGATATGGCCTGTCATTGCCATCGGCATGTCAGCCAACGCCTTGAAGGGCGCGAAATCCTTGGCAACCAATGCTTCGGCCTTGGCCTCCACAACCGGTAAGTCGTGATGACTGTCCACATTTGCACGTCCGTGACCGGGCACGTGTTTGACCACCGGCAACACACCGCCATCCGACAAACCCTGCGCCACCGCGCGTCCGACCGCCGCGACTTGGTCCGGGTCTTCCCCGTAGCAGCGGTCTCGCAGGAAAGGATGCGTTTTACGACTGGCGAGATCGACAAGCGGCGCACAATTGGCATCAATACCCAGATCTTCTAGCTCATATGCGATGATGCGGTACCGGGCATACATCGCTTCTTCCGCATGAGGGCCGGCCAGCATCACTTGTTCCAAAGGCGGCAACCATTCACGCCAGATCGGACCTCGCAAGCGCTGCACCCGCCCGCCTTCCTGATCGATGAGGATCGGCGTCTGCTCTCCAGAGATGCCGCGCAACTCTTGGCAAAGCGCGCGTACCTGATCAGGCGTATCAATGTTGCGGGCAAAGAGAATGAACCCGAAAGGGTTGGAGGATCTCAAGAATGCGCGCTCCGCGACGCTAAGACGCGTGCCCTCAATCCCAAGGATGCAAGCGCCCGGCGCGCTCATCGGCTGAGGACCGGGATGCATTCTGCTCCTTCTGCAACAAGGGCGGAACAGAAGCGGCGCGCGTCACTGATGTCTTCAAACCCGAGCGCTCTGAGGCGAAAGAACTGACGACCGCCGGTTTCAGCGCTCTGGATGACCTGTTGCTTACCGTCGAGATAGGCCGAAAACTGGGCGCTGAGCGTGATCCAGGCACTGCGCGCAAGCGCCTCGCTTTCGAATGATCCCAGCTGGGCCATCCCGGTGCCAGGCATGACGGCTTCGGGATCCACGAGATCCAGTGAAGCAGTTCGAACCGGCTCGGCCTGATCCTCGCGGACCAGATCCACAGGACGCAGCTTTGGACGGAGCGAGCGCGCCAGACCCGCGGCGGGTGTTGCAACACTGGCGAGGTCAGCCTCTTGCGACTGGGTCTCTTGCGCAGGCGACGGTTCAGAAAAGGCCGTCAGCTGAGCCTGAGAGAGGTCCGGCGCCACGGCGTCACCGCGCTCTGCCTGAGGTGTCGCATCGAGCGCCGGGTCGCTTGCGCGCGCTTGGCCTTCCGGCTCGTCGCCATCCGTCCTTTGCATTGGTACATCCTCGGCGCTGAGCGTCAAAGGAGCAGGTGCCAGGATGAGCCGGTCGGCAGGCGCGCTTGCCTCGCCTTCGGCGGCAACGGCGTTGACGGATAAACCCTGATGCTGCGCCTGTTTGCCGCCAGGTGTTTCTGGCTGGATCCTGATCGGGCCTTCGGCGGCGCGCACTACGGGCACGCCGCTCACATCCCGCACAATAAGCTGATAGCTCCAGAAACCGACACCAACTAACAGCGCAAGTGACAAAATTGCGCCCGCAATGTGTGCAATGTTCTTAGCATCCAGACCCGATTCATTCGCCGGGTCCGATACCATAGGATACGGTTGAAAAGACCGCTCTGCCATATTCGCCTCGCTTCCCGGTGATACATCGCCGCCGGAATTGTTTCTGCTCACAGCTTGCATGGCGCCTTTGGTTTAGCGCATTTCCTTCACAGGCTGCACACCAAGGATACCAAGACCAGCGGAAATAACAACGCCCGTGGCCCGCGCGAGGGCAATTTTTGCTTGCGCAGCGGCTGGTTTTGCCTCGTCGATGAAGCGCAATTCCGGCTGATCATGTCCACGGTTCCACAAGGCGTGAAATTCGCCGGCCAAATCATAGAGATAGAAGGCAACGCGATGCGGCTCTGACGTGCGCGCGGCAATCTCGACCAGCCGCGGCCATTCCGCCAGCTTTCGGATCAGGCTGAACTGCGCTGGATCTGATAAAGGAGCAAGGTCGGTGGCCGCCAGTACCGGATCGCTCACATCGAGCCCTGCCTCACTCGCCTTGCGCAGAACAGACGACACGCGCGCATGGGCGTATTGCACATAAAAGACAGGGTTCTCGCGCGATTGCTCCAGGACCTTGTCAAAGTCGAAATCAAGCGGCGCATCGGCCTTACGCGTCAGCATCACAAACCGCGTGACATCCGCACCGACCTGATCGACCACGTCGCGCAAAGTCACAAAGGTCCCTGCCCGTTTGGACATTTTGAATGGCTCGCCGTTCTTATAGAGCTTTACCAGCTGCGTGAGCTTGATGTCCAAAGGGACACCGCCGTCGCTGAGCGCGCTCACCGCGGCCTTCATCCGTTTGACGTAGCCGCCGTGATCAGCCCCGAAGATGTCCACCAGATGCGTGAACCCACGCGTGATCTTATCATAGTGATACGCGATATCGGGGGCGAAATAGGTCCAGCTCCCATCCGATTTGCGCACCGGGCGATCCACATCATCGCCATGCTCGGTGGAGCGAAAAAGCGTCTGCTCGCGCGGTTCCCAATCTTCGGGCTTTTTGCCTTTGGGCGGCTCAAGCACGCCTTCATAGATCAGGCCCTTGGCCTGCAGACTTTTCAGCGTCTCTTCGATCCGGCCCGTGCCGTAGAGCGATTTTTCAGAGAAAAAAACATCCATCTCGACGCCAAGCGCAGCCAGATCCGCGCGGATCAGCGCCATCATTGCCTCAATCGCAAAATCGCGCACATCACTCAGCCACACATCCTCGGGTTGGTCGATATAGGAGTCGCCCACCTTGTCACTCAGCGCCTGGCCAACGGGAACGAGATAATCGCCGGGATAGGTGCCGTCCTCGAAAGCGATCTCGCGGCCATGCGCTTCGAGGTAGCGCAGATAGGCGGAGCGGGCGAGCACATCGACCTGCGCGCCGCCATCGTTGATGTAATATTCACGCGTCACGTCATGCCCTGTAAAGGACAGCAATCGCGCCAGCGCGTCGCCCACAACGGCGCCGCGCGTATGCCCGACATGGAGCGGCCCGGTTGGATTGGCCGAGACATATTCCACGCAGACTTTTTGTCCGTTACCCATTGCCGAGCTGCCGAAGGTCTCTCCCTCTTTCAGAGTGGTCTGCACCACGTCCAGCCAGGCTGCAGGCGCGAGACGCAGATTGATGAAGCCTGGCCCCGCCACTTCGGCACCGGCAATCCGGGGCTCTGCGGCCAGACGTGCAGCCAAAGCCGTCGCCAGATCGCGGGGTTTTTGGCCAGCCGGTTTGGCCAGAACCATCGCAGCATTCGTCGCCATGTCCCCATGGGCCGGATCGCGCGGCGGCTCTGTCGTGACATTGGCAACATCCAGACCGGCGGGAAGCTCACCCGCTTCCTGCATATCGGCAAGCTTGGCGAGGATAAGAGACCGGATTTCGGTGAATAGGTTCATACGCGTCATTCCTGTTTGCCGCGCCGGTGTACCATTGGCAATCGTCGCGTCAATTGCGAGCGGCGGCATTCTGGAAGGCCGCACCACCAACAAGACGCTCATGCATCTGAAGCGCAAAACGATCCGTCATCCCGGCGATGTAGTCTGCAACCAGACGCGCCAGTTCGGTTTTACTGCTCGCAGTTTCCACATCGGCCTGCCAGCGCGTGGGTAAATGCACCGGCTGATCCAGCAGAACGGGAAAGAGATCTTTTACAACCCGAGTGACTTTATCTCGCATCTCGACCACTTTTGCCGCGCGATACATCCGCCGAAACAGAAATTCGCGGATCACTTTGATGTCGCGTGCCACGTCATCAGAGAAGCCGACAAGCGGGCGCCCAGATTGGCGCACGTCATCCACGCTTTGCGGTTGGACCTCGACAAACCGAGCGCGCGAGGTCTCGATCACATCAGACACCATCAGTCCAAAGACCCGACGGAGCGCTTCGTGTCTCCGTCTGTATTCGTCCAAGCCTCCATAGAGCGCCTCAACCCTCTCATAACACGAACCCACCATGGGGAGCGCGCGAATATCAGCCTCATCAAACAACCCCGCGCGGTATCCATCGTGCAAATCGTGATTGTTATAGGCAATATCGTCTGCTAAGGCCGCAACCTGTGCCTCCGCACTGGCAAAAGTGTGCAGTTCGAGATTGTCGCGCGCATTGTAGGCGGCCAGCCCATAGGGCAGATCCCCGGTGACAGGCCCGTTATGCTTTGCAATTCCCTCCAGCGTATCCCAGGTCAGGTTGAGACCGTCAAACCTGGCGTAGTGACGCTCCAGCGCGGTCACGATACGAATGGCCTGAGCGTTGTGATCAAACCCACCATAGGGGTGCATCAGCTCGTGCAGAGCTTCTTCGCCGGTATGACCGAAGGGCGTGTGCCCAAGATCATGTGCAAGCGCCACGGCCTCGGTCAATTCGACGTTCAGGCCAAGGGCACCTGCAATCGTGCGTGCGACCTGTGCGACCTCAATTGAGTGGGTCAGCCGGGTGCGAAAGTAATCGCCCTCATGCTCGATGAAAACCTGTGTCTTGTGCTTGAGCCGACGAAAGGCGCTGGAATGGATGATCCTGTCCCGATCCCTTTGATAACAAGACCGCCAGGTGCTTTCATCCTCAGTCACAAGCCGCCCCCTGGACGCATACGGATCCGCCGCAAAAGAATTTTGCATCGCACCTTCCTTGTGAGCCTGTCCCGCCTCACGTATATTGTAAGTGAGACACAGATGAAACCAGCAGGACATCGGCGATGCAACTGCCTCCAAAAGTCACAAAACGCGCTTTCGAAAGACTGTCAGAGATCGGTGCTGGCGATCAGGGACAGGTTTTGCGTGTCGCTGTGGAAGGCGGCGGTTGCTCGGGTTTTCAATACGAAATCAAGCTGGATACGCCCGCTGAGGATGATCTGGTGCTTAAGGGCGATGGCGAAGCTGTCGTCGTCGATGCAGTGTCGTTGCCGTTTCTGGCTGGCGCAACGATTGATTTCACAGAAGAATTGATTGGTGCCAAGTTCACGATTGACAATCCAAACGCCTCCAGCTCTTGCGGGTGCGGAACATCTTTTTCTATATGATTTCCGGACGGTAACGAGATTTTCTAGTGTAAAGGATTACTCGGCCGGGACCACAGCAGGCTGTGTCTGCGATGACACCTGCTGCTTCGATGTTGTCGGCAGAGGTTTCGAGAGCTTTTGACCTCGCACCTGATCATAAACCAACCAAATTCCCGCGAGGATCGTCAAGCTCGCACCAAGATAGACCTCCGCGCTTGGCCGTTCGCCAAAGACCGCTATCCCCAACGCCACCATCCACACAAACTGTAGATTGATGAGCGGCGTGACCACATAGGCTGGCAGCAACTTCAACGCTCCCACCAGCACCCAACGGGCGCCAAACAGCAGAGCCGCGTAAATGACAGCCCACATTACATGTTCAACACTCATCGGGCGGAACACGAATGGCAGCGCCAACACCATCACGATGCCGAGGAGCAAGTTCGGGTAGAACACCTGCGCCAGCAGTTTGTTTTCCCTTTGACCGATATACCGTGACGCCACCATGGAAGTTGTGCCCATAAGCGCTGCTACAAAGGCAGCCATATGGCCCCAACCGATCGCGTCGATACCCGATGGGAACAGACTTGCCAGACCCAATGATCCAAGAAGCAAAGCCACCCATGCTCGCCAACTGACTCCTTCTCCGAGTACCGGTCCGGATGCCAAGGCTGCCATCAATGGTATCAAGGCGATGAATACGAACACCTCTGCAAATGGCAGCAGGTGAAAGGCATAAAAAAACGCTAACGTCCCCAAGACAGTAGCGACGCTTCGCACAATCATAGCCCAAGGACATTGCGTCGTGAAACCCACCTGACGTGATGACGATGGTGAATGTGGGCGGCGGTCTGCCATGACGCAGAATGCTGCAACGAGAAGCCCGGACAAAGCGAAAAGCTGTGGCGGCGGATAGCTCTCGGCAAAAATCTTGGTAATCGCGTCTGCGCCTGAGATGAACAGGGTATAAAGCGCCGTGAGGCAAACACCGGCAAGTGCTGCTGTATTGATCGGTGAGGATACGGCATGGCGTATCATCCACCTACCTCCTGTAATCTCTCAGGCGGGCAATCCCGCGTGACGCTTGTTATACGCGGTTTATCCACCCGCGCGAAACCCTCAAAAAATTGCTCAAAATCACCCACCTCTGAGGCCTTCGCAACAACATCACGCGCGCTTTCCGTCAACATATCGTCCAGAACGACGCGCATCGTCGACCATTGCGTGCGCCGCTTTCCCCCCAGCGTAAACATGCATTCCGACAATTCCCGCAAAGGTGTTGCATGGTTGGGAGGGGCTCGAAAGGCGACCGGCCCTTCGGGTATATTCAAGCCAAAACCGCCCGTCCCACAGATCAAGGCGTGCCAAGTGACCATCAAGTACGGGTGGTAGTCGTCGTTCATCCAGCCGCTTTCCTCCGCCTCGCAAACAAAACGGCGGGCTTGCGAGGTCAGCCAGTTTTCCCAGATTCGAGGCGGCGTTGCGCCCGCAAACCTCAACGCGATGCAGATTTCGGCCAAGAGATCGATGTTTAGTTCAAGGAAGGCAAGCGTTCCGGAAAAACGCAAGCTCTGTATGAAGGCACCGGGCAATAACGGATCGCGGCGCCCGTATTCTGACAAGTAGAACACAATATGGGTGAGCTCATATGCGGCCTTCTTGTTGGGAAGGCTGAATGTTTCGCAACGGCTCCCAAAATTGCGCAACCGGTCGTCTAAACCCTCGTCTCCGGGGATCGCGTTCACGCCGCGACGCGCACAGAGACGCCGGGCTTCGGCGCGCTGTAAATCGTTGAGTTCAGCGCCAGCCAAACCTTGCTCGGCGACCCATTCGGCGGCGCGGCCTCCCGCGTCGCCGGGCAGGCCCAAATCCTCCAGGTCAAGCGCCAGTGACAGAAAGAACCGGTAATATTGAGGAAAAAAAGCCAGCTTCTTGTCGATTTCAGCATAAAATTCGAGATGCGGTCCCAGATCATTTTGGCTGATTTGCACGCCACTGCTTTCGATCAGGCCAATCAATTCCGCATTTTCTTTTAGCCAGAACACGTCTGACGAGCGCCGACGTGTTGCCGCGAAGCGATGGATTGCGGCTGCAACCCTCGCTTCGCGGTTAGTCTGACGAAACGGAGTGTTGAGAGGAACGACAGATCCCATTTTCTGATTTCCTTTTTACGTCCGATTCGCGTTCTTGCAGATTTGGTCTTGACCTAGAGGCTCGACGTGAACAGCCCCGTTGCCTCGCCTTCATCTGCGCGTTCAGCGCGGACGGGTGACAGGCTCGAAGTAAACGCCTCTACTTTGTCACCAGCATTTGCCTCAGAAGTAACCGGCGTCAGGCTCGACGTGAACGCCTCAACACCGTCGCCCACCTCCAGCGCTTGCGACAAAGTCGGTGCAAGGCTCGATGTGAAAGCCTCGACACGATCACCTGACAAGGCGTCGCTCGCCACAGGGGCAAGGCTGGAGGTGAATAAAGCAGTTTCATCCCCAATCAGCGTGTCAGATCCCGCCTGTACCAAAGACGATGTAAAGGCGCCTGTCACGTCGCCATCCATCATATCGGTTGAAACGTTTTGAGCGTTAACTTCGTTTGTAATCAGATGCTTACGTAGTGCAGTCATTCCCACTTCTCCCGCTATAGGTTAGTAATGGTTTGACGGTACCCGTTAAAATTGTCTTGCCAATCACTTTTTAATTTCCACAGGTTTACGCACAGCCCCTCGGAGAAATCGACTAAGTGAGTATTAACTTAAAATTAACGAATCTTACTTCTCATTTTTTGCTTAAAAAAAATTATCCCCATCCTGTGTATAATCAAAATCCAGCCCCCTGAGAGCCTTTGAAGTCACCGAATCAATTAGAAGACGAGTTTTCGAATTCAAGCTCTCTTTGATTGCCTGCTTGCTCCCCAGCGTAGCCTGCGCGATACCGGGAAAAAGAGGGCACATATGAAGCTGGCCAGTTTCAACATTAACGGTATCAAGGCACGTCAACCCGCGCTTCTGGAGTGGTTGCGCGAGGCGCAACCCGACCTCGTGATTCTGCAAGAGATCAAATCGGTGGACGACGCCTTTCCCCGAGAGGCCTTCGAAGCCTTGGGCTACAATGTCGAAACACACGGGCAGAAAGGCTTCAATGGTGTAGCGCTGTTATCAAAACACCCGCTAGAAGACGTAACCCGGGGATTGCCTGGCGATGAAACAGATGAGCAAGCGCGCTGGATCGAAGCAACAATTGTTGGACAGACCAACGGACACTCGCAGAGCCTGCGGGTCTGCGGTCTTTATCTACCTAACGGCAACCCGACGCCGGGACCTAAATATGACTACAAACTTGCCTGGATGGACCGAATGCAGGCCCGTGCGGCCGAGCTACTGGCTACAGAAGAGCCTTTTCTAATGGCCGGAGACTATAACGTGATCCCTCAGGATGAGGATGCCGCCCGGCCCGAGGCCTGGCGCAAGGACGCCCTCGCGCTGCCTGCCTCTCGACGCGCCTTTCGTAGATTGCTGAACATGGGCTTCACCGAGGCGTTTCGGGCGACGACACAGGGGGCCGGACACTATTCCTTTTGGGACTATCAAGCTGGAGCCTGGGATCGCGACGACGGCATTCGCATCGACCATTTTCTGTTGAGCCCCCAGGCTGCAGATATGCTGTCTTCCTGCTGGATCGACAAAGAGGTGCGCGGCCGCGAAAAACCCTCTGATCATGTGCCGGTGCTGATCGAGCTCGATCTTTAGGCGCGACGCGGCTCAGGCCGTGACGTCGTGGCGGTAGAGCCAGTCGTATTGCGCAATCACCCGCTTTGGAGCAAAACGCCCAGCCAGTCGCAGGGCAGCGTGGGCGCCCCAACGAATTGGGGGAAAGGACAGGTGGTACTTTTGGGCGTTTCGGCTGGCCGCCTCGACAATACGCTGCGCCCGCCGCGCGCGACGCGCCTGATAGGCGACAAGACCGGCGTCTAAATCACCCGCGCGATCAAGCTCCGCCGCCAAAACCCACGCATCCTCGATCGCCATATTCGCGCCCTGGGCCAGAAAAGGTAGCGTGGGATGCGCCGCATCCCCCAAGAGCGCCACGCCGCCTCCATGCCAGCGCGCCGCGACCGGATGACGGAATAGACCCCATAGATGAACCTCATTGACCCGCGACAAAAGACCCGTGACCTCGGGTCCGAAATCGTCAAACACCTGACGCAGATGCATGGGATCGTCCTTTTGGCTCCAGCTTTCTTTTGCCCAGGCCGCGCGTTCCTGTACGGCTACGATGTTGCGCAAACGCCCGTCGCGCAAGGGATAGCTGACAAGATGCCGCCGCGGCCCCATGAAGACGCGCACCTCGTGTGCTGCATGGGGCGTGGCGTCCGGTTCAGGCACCAATGCCCGCCAAGCCACTTGGCCGGTAAAGAACCCCTCGGTGTCCGGGTTGAGAACGGGACGCGCAACGGAATGAAGCCCGTCCGCGGCAACGATCAACGGCGCGCTGAACGTTTGCGCCGTCTCAGTCACCATGTCCGCAGGGCTCCCCGGTCGGAGATCAGACACGGCCTGTCCAAGACAGATTTCGATATCGGCTTCACCCAAAGCGTCCGTCAAAACCGCTAGAAGATCCGCGCGGTGACACAGCAGATAGGCGCCTTGCCCCGGCGCCGTCAGCGGCAGCCTCACCACAGCACGCCCTGTGTAGTCAATCAACTGAACCGCCTCGGCACGCAGCGCCACGCGACGGAGCGCATCGCCCAGCCCCAGAGCGTCGAGCACGCATAGACCATTTGGACTAATCTGAAGACCCGCGCCAACCTCGCGCAATTCAGGGGCCTGTTCGATCACCCGGACAGAGGCACCCGCCCGGTCCAAGCAAAGCGCTGCGGTCAACCCGCCAATGCCACCGCCTAAGACAAGTGCTTCAAGACCCTTGATCGCCATAATTCCATTAAGAAACGAAAAACGGTGGATTGGAACGAAAAACGCCAGGGCGAAAGCCCCGGCGATTTTTTAATTCGTTCTCGTTCTTAATCGTCGCGATGCACTCTCTCGCGCCGTTCATGGCGCTCCTGCGCCTCCAGGCTCATGGTCGCGATCGGACGAGCATCCAGCCGCTTGAGGCTGATCGGGTCACCTGTGACTTCGCAATAGCCATATTCGCCCTCATCGATACGTCGAAGCGCTGAGTCGATTTTTGCCACCAGCTTTCGCTGACGGTCACGTGTTCTGAGCTCCAGCGCGCGGTCTGTCTCTTCG
Organism: Pseudomonadota bacterium; assembly: GCA_039025595.1. Taxonomy (GTDB): domain Bacteria; phylum Pseudomonadota; class Alphaproteobacteria; order Rhodobacterales; family Rhodobacteraceae; genus Roseovarius. The sequence continues at coordinate 22,403 of JBCCNY010000005.1, forward strand.
CTCGCGCGGTCCGCAACATCCGGTATCGCGCGTGTGCTGTCTTGTAGCCCTTCAATTGTATCGCGGCTTTCTTCCAGCAGCTCGCCTTTCCATTGCAATAGTTTGCGTCGGAAATACTCAAGCTGCCGTTCATTCATGAATGGTTCGTCTTCAGCCGGCATATAATCTTCTGGCAGAAACGTCTCAACTTTCATGGTTGACCCCTCAATTGTACCAAGCGCGCCTAGTTCCGTCATTACCGTTTTTCCCAGACTGGCCCCGTTACGCGACGGGTTACACGCGGCTTACCAGTTTGTCACGACATAATCACAGACATTGATGTGATCATTGAAGAAGAATAGTTTGCGACAGATTCACGTCCAGCTAACGCGGAAAAAAGGTCGAACTTTATGCAATTTGCGGGAACCCGCGACTATATCGCCACTGAAGATCTGACCGTGGCTGTGAATGCCGCTGTGACGTTGGAACGCCCACTTCTCGTTAAGGGCGAACCGGGCACTGGCAAGACAGAGCTGGCCAGGCAGGTGGCAGAGGCATTGGACTTGCCGATCATAGAATGGAACATCAAATCCACCACGAAGGCGCAACAGGGGCTTTACGAATATGATGCCGTCTCTCGTCTGCGCGACAGCCAACTGGGTGAGGCCCGCGTCCATGATGTGGCCAATTACATCCGCAAGGGTAAGCTCTGGCAGGCTTTCGACGCCGATCAGAAAGTGGTTTTGCTTATTGATGAGATCGACAAGGCCGATATCGAGTTTCCCAACGACCTGTTGCAGGAACTCGACCGGATGGAATTCCATGTCTACGAAACCGGGGA